>WLEN01000125.1 GCA_009704225.1 Actinomycetota bacterium
GAAATGAGTTCGCGGTATCGACCCGCCGTCTGCGTAACGATGTTGTCGGGCAAAACGGGTGGGGTACCGGTCTTGTCCCAGTTCGCCGACAGCCAATCGCGCACAATCTGTTTGTCAAAGGATTCGAGCCGGCTCCGACCACCAGCGGCATACGTGGCGGCGTCCCAGTAACGGCTTGAGTCGGAGGTGAGCACTTCGTCGCACAGAGTTAACTCCCGCGAGTCGCGATTGCGACCAAATTCGAACTTGGTGTCGGCAAGAATCAGACCCTTTGATTCGGCAATGTCACTCGCTCGGCGGAAAATCGCGAGGCTCGTGTCGCGCAACTCACGAGCGGTATCCGCACCGACCAATTCGACGGCCTGGTCAAACGAGATGTTCTCATCGTGTTCCCCCAAGGGCGCCTTGTATGCGGGAGTGAAGATGGGCTCTGGCAGCCGGTCCCCGTTCGACAGTCCGGCGGGAAGAGGGATTCCACACACGGTTCCGAACTCCTGGTATTCGGACCATCCGCTGCCGGCAAGGTATCCACGGACGACACATTCCACGGGAATCATGTTGAGTGTGCGCACGACCATCGCGCGGTCGGTGACGTCAACAGGCGCATCAATTTCCAGAAGATGATTGGGGAATTCGGTCAACTGGTCGAACCACCAGCGCGACAGCGTGGTCAACAGCGCACCTTTGCCCGGGATACCGGGTTCGAGCACATGGTCGAAAGCGGACACCCGATCGCTGGCAATCAGGAGCATCGACGGCGATGACTCGAGATCGGACTCCGTTTCGGGAATATACAGATCGCGGACTTTTCCGGAATAGACGTGACGCCACCCCGGAACAATCATTCGGCGACCCGTTCGGCGATGTCGGTGCGGAAGTGCGAACCATCGAGTGTGATTCGGTCAAGCGCCATGTAGACGCGCCTGCGCGCGTCCGTGAAATCGGCACCGCGCGCGATGACCGAGAGCACCCGTCCGCCGGTCGACACGAAGCCGTCGCCGTCTCGTGCGGTCGCCGCGTGTGCGATTGACACTCCGGGAACCTCGAGTGCGTCGGCCAGTCCCAGAATCGGCTTGCCGGTGAGGGGTGACTCAGGATAACCCTCGCTCGCGAGAACGACGGCCAGCGCGACGTCATCCGCGAAGACCGGTTCGGGAACGGACGCTAGTCGGCCCGTCGCCGTTGCAAGAAGTAGGTCAGCGAGTGACGACTCAAGTCGTTCGAGAACGACCTGGGTTTCGGGGTCGCCGAATCTTGCGTTGAATTCGATGACGCGAACGCCCTTGGACGTGACGATCAGTCCGCAGTACAGCAGTCCAACGAACGGGGTGCCCCGGCGCGACAATTCGCGAATCGTCGGCTGGGCGACAGTCTCGACGATCTCGTCGACGAAACCTTCTGGCAACCAAGGAAGTGGTGAATACGCGCCCATGCCACCCGTGTTCGGGCCCTCGTCGTTGTCGAAAACGCGCTTGTAATCCTGCGCGGGCGATAGCGGAATAACCGCGTCCCCGTCCGACAGAATGAAGAGCGATACTTCCTGCCCGTCGAGGAATTCTTCGATGAGAACCGGGCCCTGATGAATGAAGAACTCGGCGTGATCGTGGGCCGCAGTGCGGTCGGTCGTCACGATCACTCCTTTACCCGCTGCGAGTCCATCTGCCTTGACAACATAAGGGGAACCGAATTCGTCGAGCGCCGATTCGACCTCCGCCATCGAGGTCGCCGACATTGATCGACCGGTCGGAACGCGGGCGGCGTTCATGATCTCTTTCGCAAATTCCTTCGATCCCTCGATTTGCGCGGCAGCCTTATCCGGGCCGAAAACGGGGACGCTGACCGCGCGAAGTGCATTTGCGACGCCAGCGACGAGGGGCGCTTCAGGTCCGATGATCACGAGTTCAACACCCTGTTCCGCCGCATATTCGGCGATGAGCGGACCATCCGTCGTGTTGAGCGATACGGTCTCGACCACATCGGCGATCCCCGCGTTTCCGGGGGCAACCACAATCTCGTGAGCGGTCGTATCACGTAACAGGGCGTTGACGATGGCGTGCTCTCTGGCACCGGACCCAATCACGAGTATCTTCACGTGAAAACCCTACCTTTGCCGCTGCTAGCGTGTTGGGCGTGCCCCTTCCCCGAATCGATTCCACGCGCGGCCGAGCCGCTGTCTCTTTGGTTCGAGACGGAACAACCGATCGTGACGTGACGGCGGTGGCCGTGAGGTTCATCTTGCAAGAATTCGCGCGGATCGCTCCCGGAAAATCCGTCGAGGTGCGAGTACCCCCGCACGGGGCGGTCCAGATTGTTGACGGACTCGGGCACACGCGAGGGACACCTCCGAATGTTATCGAGCTCGATGCCTCGACGCTTGTGGCGCTCGCGACAGGAGACGAGTCGTGGGATGCGTCAGTTAATCGCGGCGCAGTCCGCGCGTCGGGAACCCGTGCGACCCTCGTCGAACTCGTGCCCTTGCCTGCCCTGCGAGAATAGGAACATGCCGAAAACCGATGTGACCATCCGACGCGCCCCTCGAATCTGGTCGTTCATGTTGACCGGGGCGTTCGCAGGAATCATCGTTGCCGCCGTTATCACGGTCGCGACTCCCGTTGACCCCGGGGTGGGAGTCATGCCGACGTTCGGGTTCTTTGCGCTCTTCGGATTCGCCATCGGGCTCATTCTTGGCGGTTTGGTTGGATCGTTCCTCGATCGGTACACGAAAACGTCACGCGGAGTCGCCGAAATCACCGAAACGAAGGAACGCACGCCGAAAGCACGTCCGCCGCGAAACTAGGACGACTGGTTCTCTTCGACCCAGCGCAGGTATTCGGGGGTGACGGTTCCTGTCACGTAATCACCCGAGAAGCACGACATTTCTAGTGCTGAAACGGCGCTGCCCTCGAGAATTGCACTCTGCATATCGGCGACCTCTTGATAGATGAGGTGGTCGGCACCAATCTCGCTGGCAATTTCGGGAATCTTGCGACCCGCGGCTACGAGCTCTGCCCTGCTCGGCATGTTGATGCCATAAACGTGGGGGAAGCGAACCGGCGGAGCCGCCGACGTGAACGTCACCGAGTTCGCACCAGCGTTTCGCGCCATGTCAACAATCTCGCGTGAGGTCGTGCCGCGCACAATCGAGTCGTCGACAATAAGCACGTTCTTGCCCTTGAACTCCGACGGCATCGCGTTGAGCTTTTGCTTGACACCCTTTCGGCGTTCCTCTTGCCCGGGCATGATGAACGTCCGACCGACATACCGGTTTTTGTAGAAGCCCTCGCGGTATTCGATCCCGAGCTTTCGTGCGACCTGCAATGCGGCGGGACGCGATGAGTCTGGAATAGGCATCACAACGTCGATATCGCCAGC
>WLEN01000126.1 GCA_009704225.1 Actinomycetota bacterium
ACGCATGTTCAGCCTTCGCGAGCCGGGGCATGCCTGGGACCCATCAAGCCAACGACCCGAGTTTTGGCATACCGTCAACTCGACACTCAAGCCGGGCCAGACGATGCGCGCGTTCCCCATTTCGAACTGGACCGAACTCGACGTGTGGAAATACATCCGCCGCGAAAAGCTCGACGTTGTTCCTCTGTATTTCTCGAAGGAACGCCCCACTATCGAGCGCAACGGACAGCTCATCATGATTGATGACGATCGATACCCCCTCGAGCCCGGCGAAGAAATCGTGAACCGCCGAATTCGTTTCCGCACGCTCGGCTGTTACCCACTCACGGCGGCGGATACGGGTGAAGCCGCGTCGGTGGACGAGATTATTGACGAATTGACCCGCTCGACCACATCGGAACGATCCGGTCGCCTAATCGATGGAAAAGGCGCTTCCTCGATGGAACGCAAAAAGCACGAGGGGTATTTCTAATGTCGAGTGCGCTTCTTCGAATCGTTGTCTGCGGCGCCGTTGACGACGGTAAGTCAACAGTTCTCGGTCGGCTCTTGGTCGAAACTAACTCGATCCCGCTGGACGAAATCGATAATTCACGGCTCATGGCAAACGGCGAGGTCGACTACAGTCAACTCACCGACGGACTCGAATCGGAGCGTGAACAGGGCATCACCATCGACGTCGCTCACCGTCACGTGTATTTGCCGTCGGGTCGCCGAGCAATTCTTGCCGACTCACCCGGCCACGAACAGTACACACGAAACATGGCCGTCGCTGCAAGTGAAGCAGACCTCGGTTTGCTTCTCGTTGATGCCGTCAAAGGTGTTCGTGACCAATCGGTCCGTCACGCGGCGATCAACTCGCTCATGGGAGTGAAACACGTTGTTGTCGCTGTCAACAAGATGGATGCCGTCGACTACGACAAGTCGGTCTTCGACGGAATTGTTGAGGAATTGAGCCGTCGATTCGAACCGTTTGGATTCGTGGACATCACCTATATCCCTGTATCGGGCATGGTGGGCGACAACGTCACCGTTCCATCCGAGAACATGTCGTGGGGGAATTCGGTAACAATTCTGTCGCTACTCGACCAAGAGCGAACGTTTAACCGCTCAGGCGGAGACGGAAGCCTGCGTCTTCCGGTTCAGTTTGTGTCCAAGGCCGGCGACGTCCGCTGGTACGCCGGAACGATCGCGCGTGGAGCCGTCACCGTCGGTGACACCGTTCGGGTCTGGCCAGCGATGACCGCGGCCAAAATCTCTGGAATCTACGCACCCAACGAAACGAAATCGGCAGGAGACGCGCAGGCGGTTCATGTCACGCTCGACCGTGAAGTCGACATCGCTCGCGGAGACGTGATTGTCGGAGCTACCGGCGAAATCCCTTCGTCGCGTGCGCACCTCGCAGACCTCGTCTGGATTGACACCAAACCTCTCGACACACACGCGTCGTACATCTTGCGCAGCGGACCCATTGAGATTCCCGCTCGAGTCGAGACCGTCCGTTACGTGCGCAATATCACGACGGGTGAACAGACTCGCGGTCACCCACTTGAGGTCAACGACATCGGTCGTGTCGAGATTGTGACCGACCGACCGATTCTGCTCGATCCCTACGCTGAGTCGATTCACACCGGTGGATTCATCCTCGTCGATCGTCTGACCGCAGTGACCGTTGCTGCGGGAATGTCAAAGCATCCGCTTGTGCGCGAATCGGATGTCGTCAAACACGATTTCGCTGTGGGCCGCGCCGAGCGCGAAAGGCTCAATGGTCTGCGCTCGTGCGTCCTCTGGTTAACCGGTCTTCCCGGTTCAGGAAAGAGCACCGTCGCCGATGAGCTCGAAAAGTCCCTCATCACGCTTGGGCTTCGGTCGTTTACCCTCGACGGAGACACCGTTCGCTCGACACTGTCAGAGGACCTTGGGTTTTCGCCTGAAGACCGCAAAGAAAATGTGCGCCGTGTTGCTCGCGTTGCCGAGCTCATGATGGAGGCGGGAATCGTCGTGATTGTGTCGCTCGTTTCGCCGTTCCGCGAGGATCGCGAGATGGCAAAGGAGCGCTTCGCCGACGGCGACTTCATCGAGGTTTTCGTTGACACCCCGCTCGAGATTTGTATGCAGCGTGACCCCAAGGGCCTCTACGCTCGCAGCCAAGCCGACAAGTCAATGCAGATGACCGGAGTTGGCCAAGGCTACGAAGTCCCGCTCGCAGCAGACGTGACACTCGACGGAACGCAGCCCGTCGAGGATTCCGTGCAAAAGCTGCTGGGGCTCGTTCTCAGTCGTCGAATCTGATTGACATGCACGAGTTTTATTTCCTCTGTCGCACCTTCCGCTGGGAACTGGCGTACCGAATTGTTTCGTCACTGTTGACGACGTTTCTCGGACTGTTGCTGTTCGGAATGGTTCTCGCGGACACGATTCCCGCCTGGATGAAATCGTTCTCGTGGCTTCAAAGTTTCACCACTGCGATGCGTGAACTTCCACCGTGGGATTTCATTCTCATCGTGTTCGCCATCACGCTGATTGGTGGTTACCTTCTCAGAATCACAACCTATTTATTCCGGAAACGCAACACCTCGCGCCTCGGCAAAATCACGCTGAAAGAACACGACGACGGTCTAGGTGGCCTTGCGATCCAACAGCGGCGGCGGCATATGTTTGGCAGAAGTCGGCTTCTGAGCATGGTGTTTGAAATGGGTACTGCCGTCAGTGCCGTATTCGGTGTTGTTTGTGCGCTGATTGTGTTCGGCTACTACCCGTCGGCGATTGTGCTCGTCGTCCTAGTCTCGATAGTTGTTTTTTATCTCCCCGTCGCTTTGAAAAGGTGGCTGGCTGGATTGGAGAAAAACGAAAAAGACCACGAAGCGCTGCGGGTGAAACTGCGGGATGCTGGATCCGACAGTGATTCAGCCGAAATTCACGTTCACGCCGAACGTCTTCGGATTCGGGCCAAGAACCCAATCCTTCGCTTCACGGTGATTTGGCCATTGCTGGTCATCATTGTCCCGGGCACAATCGGCGCTGCCGCAATGGAATCGTGGCTTTTTGCCGTGAACATCAATGATTCGGCGCTCAACAAATTACTCATCGTGCTCATGGCAATGTCCCTCCGCACAATGTTGACCGCCATGACCGTCGTCGAGAGGGTGTCGAACCGAATTGCTCGGCTCATTATGCCCGATCCGACCGAGGACGATGAGGACTCTTAAACCGTTAGGACCATTGAACCGTTCGGAATGCGTCACGAATCTGATCCATGTCGACGGTATATCGGCGCTGAGTAAATTCCCGCGTCGGTATGACGTGCCGATACTGCAGTCCGCGTAGGTCTGCGATTCGTCGCTGCCAATGGTTGTTTTCGGGTTTCATACG
>WLEN01000127.1 GCA_009704225.1 Actinomycetota bacterium
ACCTGGCGACCGTAGGCGTTCCATTCCGCTTGTTTGTTGCGAATGAAGAAGTTGAATACCTGCTCACCGAGAGTTTCGGCAACCAATTCGCTTTCCTCCATGTAGTGCAACGCACGGTGCAGATTTTCGGGGAGCGGCCGATAGCCGAGTGCACGCCGTTCGGTTGCCGTGAGACTCGCGATGTCTCCCTCAGCTTCTGGCGCAAGCTCGTATCCTTCGTCGATACCCTTCATCCCTGCTGACAACAGGAGCGCGTATGCCAGGTAGGGGTTTGCTGCAGCGTCCAAACCACGATATTCGATTCGCACGGACTGTTCTTTGCCCGGCTTGTACATCGGCACGCGGACGAGAGCCGAGGTGTTGTTGTGACCCCACGTGATGAAGGGCGGGGCCTCGCCACCACCCCAGAGTCGCTTGTACGAGTTCACGAACTGGTTGGTCACCGCGGTGATCTCGTGAGCGTGGGTGAGGATTCCAGCAATGAACTGCCGGCCGATTGTCGACAACTGGTAGGGCTTGCTCGCATCGTAGAACGCGTTCGAGTCGCCCTCGAACAGCGACATGTGGGTGTGCATTCCACTTCCCGGGTGGTTTGCAAGGGGTTTCGGCATGAATGTCGCGTAAACGCCCTGTTCGATCGCCGCTTCTTTGACAACTGTCCTGAAGGTCTGAATGTTGTCGGCAGTAGTCAGCGCATCGGCGTATCGGAGGTCGATCTCGTTCTGACCGGGGCCTGCTTCGTGGTGCGAAAACTCGACAGAGATTCCGAGGTCCTCCAAGTGGCGAACTGCGTTACGGCGGAAATCGTGTGCGGTTCCGCCCGGAACGTTGTCGAAGTATCCCGCCTCGTCGACCGGAACGAGGTTTCCCTGATTGTTGTCTTTGAACAGATAAAACTCAATCTCGGGGTGCGTGTAAAAGGTGAAACCCTTTTCTGCCGCTTTAGCGAGCGCGCGACGCAGAACGTAACGAGGGTCCGTTGCTGCTGCCTGCCCGTCCGGAGTTGTAATGTCGCAGAACATCCGAGCCGTGGGGTCAACCTGACCGCGCCACGGGAGTACCTGGAAGGTTGTGGGGTCCGGGTGCAACAAGACGTCGGCCTCGTAAACACGAGTGAGTCCTTCCACGGATGAGCCGTCCACACCGAGTCCCTCGGCGAATGCACCTTCAACCTCGGCCGGCGCCAGCGCGACATTCTTGAGCGTCCCCGACACGTCGGTGAACCACAGACGAACAAACTTGACACCGCGTTCCTCAATGGTGCGGAGCACGAACTCCTGCTGCTTTTCCATGGGACTCCTTCGACGCTTTCCCTGCGCTACTAGGCTACTTGTTATGTCGAGGATTCGGTTCGCGCTGGCTCAACTGAACCCCATCGTGGGTGACGTCACGGGCAACTCTCTCGCGATTGTCGACGCGGTTGCGGATTCCTATGCCCGTGGGGCCCGCGTGATTGTGACGCCAGAGATGTCAATCACGGGCTATCCCGTAGACGATCTTGCGTCAAGCACCGATTTCATCCGCCAGTCCGAGGCCGGAGTAAACTCTCTCGCCGCTCGACTCGCGTCGGACGGATTTGGCGATGCGGTCGTCATCGTGGGTTACCTCTCCGAAGCCGCGGAAACAGAGTTTGGTGGCGCACGAGCGCACAACTCGCTCGCGGTTCTGCACGAGGGACGGGTTGTGGCAACGTATGCCAAGCGTCATCTTCCGAACTATTCCGTTTTTGACGAAGAACGCGTGTTCGTCCCCGGTCACGGAACTCTCGTGCTGGAAATGGGTGGTGTGCTGACGGGATTTCTGATTTGTGAAGATCTGTGGCGCTCTGACGGCCCCGTCGCCGAGCTCGCGGCTCGTGATCTTGACGCTGTCGTCGTCATCAATGCCTCGCCGTTTGACACGGGGAAGGACGAGACACGTTTTCCCCTGTTGGCAACCAGAGCCGTCGAGTTCGGTGCGACAGTTGTCTATGTCAACTCGGTGGGCGGACAGGACGACCTTGTTTTCGACGGTGACAGCGCGGTTCTGGACGCATCCGGCTCGACCCTGTTGCGCGCGAAACGATTCGATTCAGCCCTCGAGCTCATTGATATCCGCGGTAACGGGGAATCAACCGACGGTCTCGCCCTCGCAGAGCCTGACGATGACATCACCCCTTTCATTGGGGTCGATCTGGCAGACCTCGAGGCCGTCTGGCAGGCTCTCGTGCTCGGCGTGCGCGATTACGTCACCAAAAACCGCTTCCCCTCAATAACCCTGGGACTCAGTGGCGGAATCGACAGTGCCGTGTGTGCCGTCATTGCTGCGGATGCAATCGGCGCGAACCGGGTATACGGCGTTTCGATGCCGAGCAAGTATTCAAGCGCCGGGTCGAAGGACGACGCGCGCGAGCTAGCAGAAACCATCGGGTGTCACTATGACGTTCAACCAATCGCCGAACTCGTCACACCGTTCGAAACGCAATTGAGTTTGAAAGGCGTTGCCGCCGAGAATATTCAGGCGCGTGCTCGAGGCATGATTCTTATGGCGCTCAGTAACCAGCACGGCCATCTGGTGCTCACGACGGGGAACAAATCCGAGGTGGCCGTCGGTTACTCAACGATGTACGGCGACACCGTTGGTGGCTTCGCTCCCCTAAAAGACGTATTCAAGACGCTCGTATGGGAACTAGCTCGTTGGCGCAACGCGGCGGCTGAGTCGCGTGGCGAGACGCCGCCCATTCCCCTGAGTTCCATCACAAAAGCGCCAAGCGCAGAGCTTCGGCCTGACCAAACCGACCAAGACTCGCTGCCGCCCTACGACGTACTTGACGCGATTCTCGAACAACTCATCAGTCAACGGCATTCGATCAGTGCGGTCGTCTCGGCTGGATTTGATCGCGACACAGTGGAACGCATCGCCAATCTTGTCGCAGGAAGCGAATGGAAGCGTCGACAGGGTGCAATTGGGCCCCGCATCTCACGAATGGCGTTCGGACGCGAACGTCGTCTGCCAATTACCGTTCGACACACACCAGGCTTGGGTTAACAGCGTCTTCGCGAGGACGTCCGGTCTCCTCGGCCGATGATCAGTCGTCGTCGGCGTCCTCTTCGTCACGCCACGCCTGGGCACGTTCAGCGGCAATTTGAGGTGCGCGCGCGGCGTCCTCACGGGTATCGAACGGTCCGTCGCGGTCACTTCCGAGGGACAACGGTCCTTCTTCGACTTCTCCTGTTCGATGGTTGTACCACCACGCCATAGACACTCCCTCAGTAGAATGCCATTATCGCCCCAACTGGGCTCACCCGAACCCGGAGACCACCATGACACAGACAATTGGCATCGACATCGGTGGGACCGGTATCAAGGCCGCGATTGTTG
>WLEN01000128.1 GCA_009704225.1 Actinomycetota bacterium
GAGCATCGCTAGACCGTATCCGTCGTTGGCACACCCCCGCCGGAATCCTCCCCAGAAACGACGAACGGGGTGAACCCGAAGGCCCACCCCGAACGTGTCTGGAGGTTTAGTACTCGGTCTGGAAACCCGATGCGTCATACGACGCCGAGTTGAAAGACTCGATGTCGGCGTACGTGAACGCGTCTTCCGAGAAGCCACCCGCGGTGAAGTGACGCTGCGGGTACTTGCGGTCGGCTTCGTCCACATTGGCTTTGATGTCGACCCCGCGATACTTTGCGAGACCGGTTCCGGCCGGGATGAGCTTTCCGATGATGACGTTTTCCTTCAAACCGATGAGCGGGTCGGACTTGCGCTCGAGGGCCGCCTGCGTGAGTACGCGAGTGGTCTCCTGGAACGACGCGGCCGACAGCCATGACTCGGTTGCGAGCGACGCCTTGGTGATTCCGAGGAGTTCGGCGCGCGCGGTGGCGGGCTTGGCTCCTCGCGAAACAGCGTCGCGGTTGATCGCACGGAAACGGATGTTGTCGATGAGTTCACCCGGTACGAGCTCGGTGTCACCCTGATCGACGATCGACACCATGCGAAGCATCTGACGAACGATGACCTCGATGTGCTTGTCGTGGATGGGAACACCCTGCGACAGGTAAACGCCCTGAACACCTTCGACGAGGTGTGTTTGAACCTCGCGCAGACCGCGAACTCGAAGCACATCCTTCGGGTCGAGCGTTCCGACGAACAACTGGGTTCCAACCTCGACGTGCGAACCGTCTTCGACCAGAAGAACAGCGTTCTTGAGGATCGTGTAGGAGTACGCGTCGTCACCATTGTCTGGCGTCAAGATGAGCTTGCGCTGTGCGCCTGACTCGTCAATTGCAACACGACCGGTTGCATCCGCGATGGGGCTCGCTCCCTTGGGGGTACGTGCTTCGAACAGCTCGGCCACGCGGGGAAGACCCTGTGTGATGTCCGCCGCCGACGCCGAACCACCGGTGTGGAAGGTACGCATCGTGAGCTGAGTTCCCGGTTCACCGATTGACTGGGCGGCGATGATGCCGACCGCTTCACCAAGGTCGACGGTCTTACCCGTCGCCATCGAACGTCCGTAACATGCGCCACACACACCTTGAGTCGATTCGCAGGTGAGCGGCGAACGAACGAGGAGCGACGTGACGCCAGCGGCGATGAAGTCCTTGATCGTCTGGCGGCCGATGTCGGATCCGGCTTGGGCGACAACCTTGCCCTTCCCGTCGACCGCGTCCGCGGCGAGGGTGCGAGCGAAGACGAGGTTCTCGACGTTATCGGCGGCATCGCCGTCTATCGCAATCGTGAACGGGAGACCCTTGGTCGTGCCACAGTCAGCTTCGCGGATGATGACATCCTGCGAAACGTCGACGAGACGACGAGTCAAATAGCCCGAGTCGGCAGTACGAAGTGCCGTATCCGCGAGTCCCTTACGCGCACCGTGGGTGGCGATGAAGTATTCGGCAACCGACAGTCCCTCGCGGTACGAGTTCTTGATCGGGGTCGAGATGATCTCGCCCTTCGGGTTCGCAACAAGCCCACGCATTCCAGCGATGTTTCCAACTTGGAGCCAGTTACCGCGGGCACCCGAGGTGACCATGCGGTTGATCGTGTTGTATCCCTTGGACATTTCGGCCTTGAGCGCAACCGATACTTCGACGTTGGCGTCAGTCCAGATCTTGATGAGTTCCTTGTGCCGCTCGAGTTCCGAGATGAGTCCCTTTTCGAACTGTCCATCGACCTTGGCGGCCAACTTCTCGTGCTTTTCGATGATTGTCTTCTTCTCTTTCGGCGTCACGACATCGCTCAGTGCGACCGTGACTCCCGAACGAGTGGCCCAGTGGAATCCGGCGTCCTTGAGAGCGTCGAGAGTTGCCGCAACAACGACCTTGGGGTACTTCTCGGCGAGGACCTCGACGATTTCAGTGATGACACCCTTGTCCGCGACATCGGTCACGTAGGGGAAGTCCGAGGGAAGGAGGCTGTTGAAGATGGCTTTCCCGAGAGTCGTCTCGAACGCCTTTCCGTCGGCGAAGCCTTCCGGAGCGGTGCCCGCAGCAAAAACAACGCCGGGGACGCGAATCTTGATTTTCGCGTTGACGTGCAACTTGTCGAGGTCATAGGCCATGAGACCCTCAGAGATCCCACCGAACGCGCGTCCCTCTCCCACAACGCCTGAGCGCTCCGAGGTGAGGTGGTGCAAACCGATGATCATGTCCTGGGTCGGAACCGTAACCGGTTTTCCGTCCGAGGGCTTGAGGATGTTGTTGGACGCGAGCATGAGAACGCGCGCTTCAGCCTGGGCCTCCACCGAGAGGGGAAGGTGCACAGCCATCTGGTCGCCATCGAAGTCGGCGTTGAACGCGGCACAGACGAGCGGGTGAAGTTGGATTGCTTTACCCTCGACGAGCTGCGGTTCGAACGCCTGAATTCCGAGGCGGTGAAGTGTTGGTGCGCGGTTCAGCAGAACCGGACGGTCGCGGATGATTTCTTCGAGCTCGCCCCAGACCTCGGGGTAGGCGCGCTCCACGGCACGCTTCGCGCTCTTGATACTCGATGCGAGTCCCTTGTCCTGAAGTTGCTTGATGACGTAGGGCTTGAACAGTTCGAGCGCCATCTGCTTAGGAAGACCACACTGGTGGAGCTTGAGCTGGGGTCCGACGACGATGACCGAACGGCCCGAGTAGTCGACGCGCTTTCCGAGAAGGTTCTGGCGGAAGCGCCCCTGCTTTCCCTTGAGCATGTCGGACAGCGACTTGAGCGCGCGGTTACCCGTTCCGGTAACCGGACGTCCACGTCGACCGTTATCGAACAACGCGTCAACCGCTTCTTGCAGCATGCGCTTTTCGTTGTTCTTGATGATCTGCGGAGTCATCTGCTCGTCGAATCGCTTCAGACGGTTGTTGCGGTTGATGACGCGACGGTAAAGGTCGTTAAGGTCACTCGTGGCGAATCGTCCACCGTCGAGCTGAACCATCGGACGCAGGTCCGGCGGGATCACGGGGATCACGCGCAACACCATCGCCTCGGGAAGAGGAACGTCGCGAGGATCCTGTCCTGCGGGAACGAGGAAGGAGTTGACGACGCGGAGGCGCTTGATCGCGCGGACCTTGCGCTGTCCCTTGCCGTTCTTGATTTCGTCGCGAAGGACTTCGCCTTCGGCCTTCAGCTTTTCGCGGTCGTTCTTGCCGAGATCCTTGAGCATGTGCTCAATCGCTTCCGCACCCATGAGAGCGGTGAAGTAGACCTCGTCAAGAGTCGTCTTGTCCGGGTCGGTGTTTCCCTTGAAGTGATCGACGAGGAATCGGAACTCCGTGTCGTCACCCCACA
>WLEN01000129.1 GCA_009704225.1 Actinomycetota bacterium
GACATAATACCGCCGTGAGCCGATGACAGTGGTGGCCACGGGGTGTGTAATCGAGACATGGTCGTCATCATCGGAACCGGACCGCTCACCGACAACGAGCTCATTCGCATTTCACGCTACGGCGACACCGTCGAACTCGATGCCGCGGCCGTCGACGCCGTCGCCGAAACTCGCGCGGCTATCGAGGCACTGGCGACCGATCCCGATCCGCACTACGGAATTTCGACCGGTTTTGGCGCGCTCGCAACTCAGTTCATCCCTGAAGATCAGCGCGCACAATTGCAGCGTTCACTCATCCGCTCGCACGCCGCCGGGACTGGCCCCGAGGTCGAGACCGAAGTCATACGAGGGCTGATGGTGCAGCGCCTGTCAACTCTCATGACCGGCCGAACGGGAGTTCGCCCCGTCGTGGTCGAAACCTACGCCGCCGTACTCAACGCTGGACTCACTCCGATCGTCTACGAATACGGATCGCTCGGATGTTCTGGTGACCTTGCTCCCCTCGCCCACTGTGCGCTCGTCCTCATGGGCGAAGGCCGCGTCCGAAACCGCGCGGGCGACGCGCTCGATTCCGCCGATGCGCTCTCGGCAGCCGGCATCACACCTGTCGAACTTCGCGAAAAAGAGGGCCTCGCCCTGATCAATGGGACCGACGGCATGACCGCAATGCTCGTCTTGGCAATAGAGGACATTCGCCACCTGCTGCGTGTCGCCGACATTGCACTGTCAATCTCGGTCGAAGGATTGCTCGCTACCGACAAGGTTTTCGCTGATGACCTCCAGGCGCTGCGCCCCCACCCTGGTCAACGAGCGTCGGCGAGCAACGTTCGCGCACTGCTAAAGGACAGCCCACTCGTCGCCAGCCACGCAGGGCCAGAGGATTTGCGTGTCCAAGACGCCTACTCGATTCGATGCGCGCCGCAGGTGCACGGCGCCGCCCGCGACACGGTCGACCACGCCGAGCGCGTCGCCAACCAGGAATTGGCGTCCGCGATTGACAACCCCGTCGTCACACTCGACTACCGCGTCGAATCGAACGGTAACTTTCATGGTGCACCCGTCGGATACGTCCTCGACTTCCTCGCCATTGCCATCGCTGACGTCGCGTCGATGAGCGAGCGTCGCACCGACCGCTTCCTCGACAAAACTCGAAGCTATGGGCTTCCCCCGTTCCTCGCGCACGAGGCCGGCGTTGATAGCGGATTGATGATTGCCCAGTACACCGCGGCGGGAATCGTTAGTGAAATGAAGCGCTTAGCGATGCCCGCCTCGGTCGACTCGATTCCGTCATCCGCCATGCAAGAAGATCACGTGTCAATGGGTTGGGCGGCGGGTCGGAAACTTCGCCGCGCGATTGACGGCCTCTCGCGCGTTCTCGCGATCGAAATTCTCACGGCATCACGCGGTGCAGCGTTGCGGGACGTGAACGCATCTAAAGCAACCGGGCCCATCATCGACATCGTCAACAAAGCTTCGGGAGGCCCTGGCCCCGACCGATTCCTCTCACCTGAAATTGACGCCGTTGTCGAACTTGTCCAATCGGGACAGATTCTCGCGACAGCGGAAAAAACCACCGGCACACTCGACTAAAGGACACACAGATGGCCATCATCCCCGTAGGCGGTTCAGTTCCCGGACACGAACCACGAACCGTTCGAGCCTCCCGTGGCAGCAGTATCACGACCAAGCATTGGTCGACCGAGGCTGCCAAGCGCATGTTGATGAACAATCTTGACCCCGATGTTGCCGAACGCCCCGACGACCTCGTCGTGTACGGCGGGACGGGCCGCGCGGCACGAAACTGGCTCGCGTTCGACGCCATCGTGCATGCACTAGACACACTCGAAGCCAACGAGACACTCCTGGTGCAGTCGGGAAAGCCCGTGGGAATCTTCACGACCCATGAATGGGCGCCACGCGTTCTCATCGCCAACTCGAACCTTGTGGGTGACTGGGCGAATTGGCCCGAGTTCCGGAAACTCGAAGCCGAGGGACTCACGATGTACGGCCAGATGACTGCCGGATCCTGGATTTACATCGGCACGCAGGGAATCCTGCAAGGAACGTATGAGACGTTCGGAGCTGTCGCTCGCGAAAAGTTCAACGGGACGCTCGCCGGCACGCTGACCCTCACGGGCGGATGCGGTGGAATGGGTGGCGCTCAGCCTCTCGCTGTCACCATGAACGACGGCGCCGTTCTCATTGTCGATGTCGACGCCGAACGTCTGCAGCGTCGCGTCGACCACGGGTATCTCGACGAGATGACCGATGACATCGATGTCGCCATCGAACGTGCGTTGGATGCAAAAGACAAGCGAATTCCGCGATCGGTTGGGCTCGTCGGCAACGCCGCGACCGTTTTTCCCGAGATGCTCACGCGAGGCGTCGCAATTGACATCGTGACCGACCAAACGAGTGCTCACGACCCGCTGTCTTATCTTCCCGAAGGTGAAACGGTCGCAGACTGGCTCGGCGACGCGGCGAAAGACCCTGAAGGTTTCACCCTTCGTTCGCGAGCAGCAATGGCAAAACAGGTCAAGGCGATGGTCGAATTTCAGGACAAGGGGGCCGTCGTGTTCGACTACGGCAACTCGATCCGGCGCGAGGCGGAACTGGGCGGTTACGACCGCGCGTTCGACTTCCCCGGATTCGTCCCCGCCTACATCCGCCCGCTCTTCGCCGAAGGCAAGGGGCCGTTCCGCTGGGTTGCCCTTTCCGGCGACCCGGCCGACATCGCGGCTACCGACAAGGCGATTCTCGAGCTTTTCCCGGACGACGAGCACTTGAAGCGCTGGATCACAAAGGCCAGCGAGAAAGTCCACTTCGAAGGTCTTCCCGCGCGTATTTGCTGGCTCGGATACAAGGAACGACACCTGGCTGGTTTGCGCTTCAACGAGATGGTCAAGAACGGCGAAGTCAGCGCACCCATCGTCATCGGGCGCGACCACCTCGATTCCGGTTCCGTCGCGTCCCCCTATCGTGAAACCGAAGCGATGCTCGACGGCAGTGACGCGATTGCGGATTGGCCGCTGCTTAACGCTCTGCTCAACACCGCGAGCGGTGCGACCTGGGTGTCGTTGCACCACGGTGGTGGGGTCGGCATCGGCCGCTCGATACACAGTGGCCAGGTGCTCGTTGTTGACGGCACCAATCTCGCCGCCGAAAAGGTATCGCGGGTGTTGGTTAACGATCCGGGTTCGGGAGTCATGCGCCACGTTGATGCTGGGTACGAACGAGCCGCCGAGGTAGCGCGCGAGCGCGGCCTTCGCGTTCCGATGTGGGAGATTTGAGTAACCTGAACCCATGACCACGCTGCTGCGTAACATCGGGGAACTCGTCACCAACGACCCC
>WLEN01000013.1 GCA_009704225.1 Actinomycetota bacterium
GCGATTGCCGGCTGGACGCCAGTGCTCGACGTCTGTGTCATCACGGGCGAGGACGGCCCGCACACCGCACTCGTCATCTCGGCGGGTGGAGTCGTTTCTGATGCCGTCGCACCGCCCGGAACCCCGCACCTGCGACCCGAGACGATCACCCTTCTCTCGGCATTGCTGATCGGCGACTGGGCGGTCGCCGATGCCTCGCCGGACGGCGCTCGAATCGAGGCGCGTGGTATCGTCGCGGCGTACGCTCAGTTCCACCTTGAACGGTCGATTCGATCGCTCGGACACATCGATCGGACGGAATGATGGTCGACTTTCTGCCGCTAAATTACACGGGGCTCACTCCGCCCGTCATTAAGCGCGACCTTGTTCCCGAACACGTCGCCATCGTCATGGACGGTAACGGCCGATGGGCGAACGCGCGAGGTCTTCCTCGGGTCGAAGGTCACCGGGCGGGCGAGGCCGCTCTGCTCGACGTCGTCGCCGGGGCAATCGAAGTCGGCGTGAAACACTTGTCGGTATACGCGTTTTCGACCGAGAACTGGCGCCGTAGCCCCGAAGAGGTCAAGTTCCTTATGGGGTTCAATCGTGAAGTACTTCGCCGTCGTCGCGACCAGCTCAACGAGTGGGGTGTTCGGGTTCGCTGGGTGGGCCGCGCTCCCAAATTGTGGGCGAGCGTCATCTCGGAACTCCGCGAGGCCGAAGAGATGACGAAGAAGAACTCGGGTCTGACTCTGCAGATGTGCGTCAACTACGGCGGGCGACTCGAACTCGTCGACGCGATTCGAGAAATCGCCGAGGGTGTCGCAAACGGTTCGATCAACCCAGCGCGGATCACCGAAAAGACGGTTCAGGCGCACCTGTACGAGCCATCGCTTCCTGACGTCGACTTGTTTATCCGATCGTCCGGCGAACAGCGAACGTCCAACTTCCTCTTGTGGCAAAGCGCTTATTCCGAGATGGTCTTCCTCGATACGCTGTGGCCCGACTTCTCGCGTGTGCAACTTTGGCGTGCGATCGAGGACTACGCTCGCCGTGACCGTCGCTTCGGTGGTGCGGTTGATGCGCCCGCTCCCCGATAAACTGGCGTCACGCCCTGCTTAGAGGAGACCCGTGGCCCAGAACAACCGTCTTGACAACGTCATTTCGCTCGCGAAACGACGTGGTTTCGTGTTTCAAGCCGGAGAAATCTATGGCGGAAGCCGTTCGGCGTGGGATTACGGCCCACTCGGTGTCGAACTTAAAGAGAACATCAAGCGCCAGTGGTGGAAGGCGATGGTCCAGAACCGACCCGACGTGGTCGGACTCGATTCGTCCGTCATCCTGCCCCGCGCCGTCTGGGAAGCGTCTGGTCACGTCGACGTGTTCAGCGACCCGCTCGTCGAGTGCCTGTCGTGCCACAAGCGATTCCGTGCCGACCACCTCGAAGAAGAATTCGAAGAAAAGAAGGGGCGCCCCGCCGAGAACGGCTTGAAGGACATTGCGTGTGGGCACTGTGGTACTCGTGGGCAGTGGACCGAGCCCAAGGAGTTCTCGGGGATGCTCAAGACCTATCTCGGACCGGTGGAGGACGAATCGGGAATGCACTATTTGCGCCCTGAGACGGCCCAAGGAATCTTTGTGAACTTTGCAAACGTCGTGTCGTCAACGCGCCAGAAGCCCCCGTTCGGAATCGGTCAGATTGGAAAGTCGTTCCGTAACGAGATCACACCAGGCAACTTCATCTTCCGCACCCGCGAGTTCGAGCAAATGGAGATGGAATTCTTTGTTGAGCCGGGAACAGACGAAGAGTGGCACCAGTATTGGATCGACGAGCGCTTCCGCTGGTACACCGACCTCGGAATCAACCCCGAGAACTTGCGTTTGTTTGAGCACCCGAAAGAGAAACTGTCGCATTATTCCAAGCGAACCGTCGATATCGAATACCGTTTCGGTTTCTCGTCGGGCGAGTTTGGCGAGCTCGAGGGCGTTGCGAACCGCACCGACTTCGATCTGACGACCCACTCGAAGGCATCCGGAACAGACCTGTCGTACTTCGACCAGGGTAAGAACGAGCGCTGGACACCGTATGTGATCGAACCTGCGGCCGGACTGACCCGTTCACTCATGGCGTTCCTCGTGGACGCGTATTACGAGGACGAAGCGCCGAACACCAAGGGCGGAGTCGATGTTCGCACCGTGCTGCGCCTCGATCGCCGTCTTGCACCCGTCAAAGCCGCGGTTCTTCCGCTGTCACGTCACGAGGAACTCTCGCCGCTGGCGCGTGACCTCGCCGAAAGCCTTCGCAAGCATTGGAACATCGATTTCGATGACGCCGGTGCGATTGGACGCCGATATCGTCGCCAGGACGAAATCGGAACTCCGTTCGCCATCACGGTTGACTTCGACACGCTCGAGGACAAAGCCGTCACGGTTCGGGAACGCGACACGATGGCGCAAGAGCGCGTTTCGCTCGACCGTCTCGAGGGCTACCTGGCGGAGCGACTGCTCGGAGCATAGGGTGCGAATCGGCCCGATTGAAACCGACGTTCCCGTCGTTCTCGCTCCTATGGCGGGAATTACAAACACGGCGTTTCGACGGTTGTGCCGCGAATACGGTGGTGGACTCTTTGTCTCTGAGATGATCACCGCACGAGCTCTCGTCGAACGTAACGAGACGACGATGCGTCTCATTCAGCACCATCCGTCCGAGACCACACGGTCAATCCAGTTGTACGGCGTCGATCCGAAGACGATGGGTGCAGCGACCCGAATCCTCGTCGACGAAGACCACGCCGATCACATCGACATGAACTTCGGTTGCCCTGTGCCCAAGGTGACGCGGAAGGGTGGTGGGGCGGCCCTGCCGTGGAAGACGACTCTGTTCGAGCAGATTCTGAAAGAGACCGTCGCTGCGGCCGGCGACGTCCCCGTGACCATCAAGATGCGAATGGGTATCGACGATGATCACCTCACCTATCTTGACGCTGCCCGGATCGCTGCGGACCTCGGAGTTGCCGCAATCGGGCTTCACGCCCGCACCGCGGCCCAGCACTATTCGGGAAACGCCCACTGGAACGCGATTCGGACGCTCAAGTCTGAAATCAAGGGACTACCGATCTTGGGCAACGGTGACATCTGGAGTGGTGCGGACGCGAAACGGATGGTTGAGGAAACCGGGTGTGACGGTGTCATCGTCGGACGCGGGTGCCTAGGTCGACCATGGTTGTTCGCTGATCTCGAGGCGGCGTTCGGCAAGGACGTCGAGACGATCATGCCGAATTTGGGGTACGTCGCCGACGCCTTCCGTCGGCACGCAGAGTTGCTGGTCGAATTCCTCGAGGACGAAAACCACGGATGTCGCGACATTCGCAAACACGTCGCGTGGTACTTCAAGGGTTACGCCGTCGGGGGAGAAACCCGTGCGGCACTTGCTCTGGTCGGTAGCCTCGAGGAAATGGACGCCATTCTCGCCGACCTCGACCGCGACGCCCCATATCCCGGCGCCGATGCAGAGGGTCAACGCGGCCGCGCCGGTACCCCGAAACGTCCGTCGTTACCCGACGGCTGGCTGAACTCGCGCGAGATTTTGGGTTCGCACATGAAGGAATTGGTCGACACCGAATCGAGCCACAGTGGGGGATAACGGGTACTCCGCATCCGACCTCGAACGAGCCTTCCCCGAGGGCTCGAAGGGCGAACGCTCCGACTTTGCACGCGACCGCGGACGACTTTTGCACTCGAGTGCACTTCGTCGCCTGGCAGCAAAGACGCAGGTGTTGTCGCCGACGGCTGGACTCGACTTTGCCCGAAACCGCTTGACACACTCCCTCGAGGTCGCACAAGTCGGTCGTGAGATCGGCGCAAGTTTGGGGCTCGATCCTGACCTCGTCGACACCGCGTGTCTCGCCCACGACCTCGGTCACCCGCCGTTCGGGCACAACGGCGAAAAGGCCCTCAACGACTGGGCGTTACCGTTCGGTGGCTTTGAAGGCAACGCGCAAACGCTTCGAATACTCACGCGAATCGAACCCAAAGTGTTCGACGACTCCGGGCACAGTTTTGGGCTGAATCTCACTCGCGCAAGCCTCGACGCGTCGTGCAAATACCCCTGGACGCAGGCAACTGGTGTTGCTGAACCAGGAGGCCGCACCAAATTCGGCGTGTATGAATCAGATGTTCCGATTTTCAACTGGATCCGACAAGGCGCTGATGACCGCCGACTGTGCATTGAAGCGCAAGTCATGGATCTGTCTGACGACATCGGTTATTCGGTGCATGACTTCGAAGACGCGATTGTGAACGGGTATATCGATGTTCGCGCGCTGTCGTCCCGCGTTAACCATGATGACCTCGTTGACTCAATGGTCGAATGGATTGGCGGTGAGTTGCCGCACGACGACCTCGTTGCCGCGTTCGACCGTCTCGATGGGCTCACGTCGTGGATCGAAACGTGGGAAGGATCACGTCAGGAAATGGGCGCTCTCAAGAATCTCACGTCGACACTAATCGGTCGATTCGCCGGGTCAGCTACGGCTGCCACTCGGGAACACGCGACCGCCGCTAGCCTCGTTCGATTCGGTGCCGATGTTGTTGTCCCCGCCGAGACTCGCGCCGAAATTGCGGTGCTCAAGGGAATTGTCGCCGCGAACGTCATGTCCCACGAATCGCGTAGACCGATTTATTCTCGACAGCGCGAACTTATTCAGGAATTGTGTGCCATTCTCGCCGCCTCGGGGACTAAGCACCTCGAACCAGGTTTTGCCGCCGATTTCACCGCGGCAACTACCGAGGCCGAGGCAATGCGCGCGATCATCGACCAGGTCGCGTCACTCACGGATCAGAGCGCACTCGTCTGGCACGAGCGGCTCGCCCCCTAAACCTGTCGACCCACTCCGTAGAATGGGTTCGTGGCTGGTCTCATACGGAAATCGGATATCGATGAGGTAAAGCAGCGCGCCAACATTGCCGATATTGTCGGCCAATACGTCACTCTCAAGCGTGGTGGGGCTGATTCGCTCAAGGGATTGTGCCCTTTCCACGATGAAAAATCACCGAGTTTCAGCGTTCGACCGAACGTCGGAATGTACAAGTGCTTCGGGTGCGGCGAGAGCGGTGACGTTTACAAGTTTTTGCAGCAAATCGACATGATGACGTTCTCGGAAGCCGTCGAAAAAGTGGCGGCTACCATCAACTTTTCGCTGACGTACGAAGACGGCAGCCCCGAGCGCGAGTCCGGCAACCGATCTCGGTTGCTCGAAGCGAATCGCGCAGCGGAACTGTATTTCATCGAACAACTATCGTCGCCCGAGGCTGAGTTTGGACGCGACTTCCTGACCGGTCGGGGTTTCGATCGCGCCGCGTGCGAAATGTTCGGGGTCGGATACGCTCCCAACTCATTTGACGCACTGCGCAAGTATCTGACGGCCAAAAAGTTCACGGAAGTTGAGCTCGAAACCGCTGGTTTACTATCCCGCGGCGAACGCGGTGTGTACGACCGATTTCGGGGCCGTCTCGTCTGGCCGATTCGCGACGTGACAGGCGCAACGATTGGGTTCGGTGCGCGTCGACTTCGCGATGACGACAACGGTCCGAAGTACTTGAATACCCCCGAGACGCCCGTGTATCACAAGGCGAAAGTTCTCTACGGGCTTGACCTCGCGAAGCGCAATATTTCGAAGGACCGCAAGGTCGTTGTCGTCGAGGGGTACACCGACGTCATGGCCTGTCATCTCGCGGGAATCACGACAGCGGTGGCGACGTGCGGAACTGCGTTCGGAAGTGACCACGTCTCACTCATCCGGCGTGTCCTGGGTGACATTGATGCAGGAGACTCCCGAAGTCGCGGTGAGGTCATTTTCACGTTCGACCCAGACGAAGCTGGGCAAAAAGCGGCCTCAAAAGCGTTCGCCGAGGATTCTAAATTCGTGGCGAACACCTTCGTCGTGGTCGCGCCAGACGGTCTCGACCCTTCCGACCTGCGACAACAACGTGGTGACGCGGCGCTGGCTGCGATATTTGAGACCAAGACGCCGCTGTTCGAATTCATCATTCGTCGAACTATCGCGGGCTTTGACCTGTCGACGGTCGAGGGTCGAGTTCACGCTACTCGTGCCGTTGCGCCCATCATCATTGGAATCAAGGACCGCTCGATGATTGACGGGTACGTCCGGGTTGTGTCGGGTTGGCTCGGCGTCGAACCCGCCGATGTCCGTGCGGCGATGCGCGCCGGCGGCGGTCGCGTTGTGGTCGAAGTCGAAAAGGAGCATGGCGCAATCGGGTCGTTTGCGTCCCTCGGCACGGACGTCAATGCCAAACGCGAACGTGATGTCATCGTCGCGTTGCTTCGATACCCAGAACTCATCGGTCTTTCCCGAGCGGGGGATATCGTCGCCTGCCACTTCACCAACCCGTCGCTCGGTCGAATTCGCAGCGCGATGGTCACCGTATTCGCAGATTTCGCCTCTCCGAACTGGATTTCGCGAGTGATCGACGAGGCGGGCGATGAATTGCGTCCCTTGGTTTCGGAGCTCGCCATGGTGGACATTCCGGTCAGGCGTGTCACCATCTCAAAACCGCGAATCGAGGATGATGCGGCGGTCATCGCTCGCGTTGCGGAAGAGGAACGACGCACGAGTGCAAACATCGCCACCTATGTTGTCGATGTCGCCTCCGCACTGATTGAAGCCGACATCATCCGCCAACGTGACGAACTGCATAGCGTTCTGCAACGCACCCCGGAAGGCGATGTCGAGCACAGTTCGTTGCAACAACGCATCTCGGAACTCGAAATGCGCCGTCGCGCGATGAAGGTTGAATAGCGCCATGTCTGTCGCTCCCGATCGCCCCGCGCAACATCGCGACCTCCCCGGCTCGTCGCCGTCAGTGCCACACCGTCCTCTGACCCCCGGGCCGATTGCCGTTGAACCGATGCAGAACGCGATGTTCGTCGCTGCGGTCGAGGCTGGCGGAGGAACGGTCTCCCCGTTGTCGAACGATACGCGAGGACTGGTGTGGCTCAGCGAAAAGCGCGCAGACGAACTTACCCTGATTCTTCAGAACCACCCCGGCATCGAATGGGTGCAATTGCCGTGGGCGGGAGTTGATGGTTTTCGGGAGATTTTTGCCTCGATTGACCACGACACGGCTCCTGTGTTCACGTCGGCGAAGGGCTCGTATGCCGAGCCGGTGGCGGAACACGCGTTCGCGCTCGCGCTCGCGCTACAGCGGGAGTTACCATCGAAATCACGCGACGCGGTGTGGCAGAAAGAACGAACAGGATTGTCGCTATACGGCAACCATGTCGTCATTCTCGGCGCCGGCGGAATCACGACCGAACTACTTCGACTTCTCGAGCCTTTCCGTGTCACCACCACAGTTGTTCGGCGCTCGAACGAGCCACTCCCGGGAGCGACCCATACGATAACGGCCCACGAATTGCACTCGGTGTTGCCGTCGGCGGACGTCGTGATTCTCGCTGCTGCGGCGACCCCGGACACTCACCACATCATCGGAGCGCCCGAGCTTTCGCTTTTGCCCAGCCACGCTGTGTTGGTCAACGTAGCTCGCGGCTCATTGCTCGATCAGGATGCGCTCGTCGCATCGCTAAACGCGGACGAACTGTGGGGAGCGGCGCTCGACGTCACCGATCCAGAGCCCCTTCCCGAGGGTCACCCTCTGTGGCAGATCCCGCGGTGTGTCATCACCTCGCACTCGGCGGACACTCCTCTCATGACCGCCCACTTGCTCGGCACACGAATCGAACGGAACGTCAGAGCGTTCCTCGCGGGGACCGCATTTATTGGAATTGTGGACACTCGAGCAGGTTATTGAGCCCGAGAGTTTTGGTATAGTAAGTGTCACCTTCCTCGATAGCTCAATTGGCAGAGCAATCGGCTGTTAACCGATAGGTTCTTGGTTCGAGTCCAAGTCGGGGAGCCAAACACCTAGGGCAATGAGCTCGGAGAATCACCTCCAAGGAGAAGCAATGGGCACCTGGTCACCGATGGACACGCTACTCACCGTCGTCATTGTCATCGCGGTTTCGGCGGCGGTCTATTTCTATCGTCAATCACGTCGCGTAACCGAATCACGATCCGCAGTCTCACTGTCGGCAACGCCTTCGGTCGGGCAGACGGAGGCGGCGCTTCGTGCCGCAGAACTGGCCGACCGATTGCGCATCATCCACGAACACCAAGCCATTGTGACCCGTTCATTGGTTCAACTGCTATCTCGATCAGAGAGCGCAGCATTTCTCTCAATCAAAGACCGCCCTGCACTAAAACGTCATTCCCGACTGCTATCCGAAACCGCGAAAACCGCACTGGACGATATGCGTCGTGCTATGGACCTCGCGGGTCAAGGTTTCGAATCCGTCGAGGAGTGGCCCACTCTGGATTCCATCACGAATCTTTTTGCCGAAGCCGAAGAACAGGGAATTATTGTCAACCTCGAAGAAGCGGGCGACCGTTTCGTTATGTCGCAATCCGCTGAACTCGCGCTGTTCCGAATCATCACCGAAGCGATTGACAATGCTCGAATCCACGGTGGCATTGGAACCGAGGTTGATGTTCTCATGACCTGGGGTCCACACGGACTGTCTATCGCCATTAACGATGACGGCGAGCACGCTGCGACACGTCGAGCACTCAAGGCGGGTGAGAAGGTGCCGGAGGGCGTGACCATCGAGAGCGATCAACAAGCCCTCATTGAAAAGAACACGGGTCGTGGGCTGTTAGAGATGAAAAGTCGGGCGGAAGCGTTCGATGGAATCGTTCACACTCAACGCGTGCCGGGAGTCGGTTTCACCGTCACCGCATCGTTCCCCATGCTGCGATACGCGACCGATCCGAAATACACGACCGAGTCGGGGTCGTGACTTCTAGCTCCGTGCGGGCATCGGTGAGCATGTCGCTCGGCGTTGCCGCTGCGGTGTCGTTGTATGGAATATCCTTCGGGGCCTTGGCTGTCGCCTCCGGCCTCGATTTCTGGCAGACGCAAGTGTTGTCGCTGTTCATGTTCTCGGGTGGCTCGCAGTTCGCGGTGATTGGCCTTGTGGCAAACGGAGCGCCAGGTCTCAGCATCATCACGGCGGCCGGGCTGCTGGGTGTGCGCAACGGGCTGTATGCGGTTCGAATGTCAGCTGTGGTCGGGCCCGGTTTCTGGAAGCGTCTATTGGCTGGCCACTGGACAATTGATGAAAGCACTGCGGTCGCCATAGCTCACGCCGAGCCTCGCGCCCAGCGAATCGGTTTCTGGCTCACTGGCGGCGCAATTTTTGTCGGATGGAACGCCATGACCGCCGCCGGCGCAATCCTCGGAGATGCGCTGGGTGACCCGCGTACGTGGGGGTTGGATGCCGCGGCCGCGGCCGCATTCCTCGGATTGTTGTGGCCGCGGATTCAATCCCGTCAACCCGCCTCGGTCGCCGCGGTAGCGGCAGTCATCACGGTGCTGACCGTGCCGACTGCTCCAGCAGGATTACCGGTCCTCATCGCTGCTGCCGCGGGAATTGTCATGGCACTCCTGGCCGAACGGAGGCACCCGTGACTCTGTGGACCACAATTCTGATTGCCTCTGCCGTGGTGTTGGGGACAAAGCTTCTGGGTTACCTCGTTCCAGCCAGTGTCGCTGCGCATCCGAGAATCCAGCGGATCAGCGACGTTCTGACTGTCGCGCTGCTGGCGTCACTGGTTGTGACTCAGACCGTGGCAACAGGGAGCGCAATTGTCGTCGACGCACGCATCGCGGCTCTGGTCGTCGGTGCCGTGCTACTTCGGATTCGTGCCCCGTTCATCATCGTTGTCCTGACCGCCGCCGCCGTGGCGGCCGTGCTTCGCGTCTTGGGATGGGCCGCTTAGTCTTCGAGATGGTCGCGACCAGGTAGCCACGAGAAACCAGGAACGCCCCATCCGATTTTTCTAATCGCATCGCGCGCCTCGGTCTGATGCGGTTCAATCAGTCTGTCAACGTACAGAACGCCGAGTATGTGGTCGAACTCGTGTTGGAAGATTCGGGCGAGCCAACCTTCCGCATGAATCGTGAACTCATTGCCGTCAAGGTTCGTAGCGGTGAGGCTGGCGCGGTCGCTTCGCCGCAGTGGAAACCGTTCCCCTGGCACGGACAAGCACCCTTCGAGTTCCTCGTCTTCATCGAGCGGGCCAATCGGTGCAGGCTCGATCATGAGCGTCGGGTTGATGGCAACGCCGCGGTGCTGAACGTCCTCTTCGTCAACCCAGTCGTACACGAACAGGGCGAGGTCGACTCCGACTTGCGGTGCGGCCAAACCAACACCGGGGGCAAGTTCCATGGTGGCAAACATGTCCTGAACCAACTCTATGAGGTGATCGTCGATGTGTTCGACACGCGTGCAGGGACGGTGAAGCACGGGGTTTCCCGTGATGACAATGTCCCGAATACGCACCGCCCCAGCCTAATGTCGGTAGCCTAGAGAGGTGAACGACCAACTTTCGAATCTGGTTGGACAGATCTCTCTCACTCCGTATCAGGCAATCGGAATTCCCATTGCTCTACTTGGTGCAGTGTTTCTGTCCATCGGTGCACAATTGCAGCACCGTGGCGTTTCGAAGGTCGATGGAACACACGCAGTTGGTGCTAAATCGGGACTTTCCATGGGTCAACTCATGTTGTTGATTCGACGCCCATCATGGGTGTTTGGCACTCTTTTGCTGACTCTCGCGATTGTCATCCAACTTGTTTCTCTAGCGTTCGCGCCCCTCATTGTGGTTCAACCTCTCGGCGTGGTCGCGATGGTATTGACTAACGTCATCAATTCTCGCGTTAACGGCATCGCGCCCGACGCTCGAGTTCGGGGGAGCATCGCCCTTGCAGTTCTCGGCATCGGAATCTTCGTCGCTTTTTCGGCGGTATACGCGTTTGAGCGTGCACTGTCAGAAGAACAACTGCTGTTCATTATGTGGTTACTCGCTGCGGTGGTCGCTGTTGTCGTGGCCGCATTCGTAATTTTCCGTCAGCGGCTTCGAGCGATGTTCTACATCGTTGCGGCGGGGACTCTTTACGGATTCGTGGTCACCATCACCAAGGTTCTCATCAACCGTTGGCAGTCCAATCAAGTTGAC
>WLEN01000130.1 GCA_009704225.1 Actinomycetota bacterium
GTGCCGTCAACACGGGCGAGGTGTTCCTCGTGATGGACGTTCTCGGCGCAAACGAGACGACCTACGGCTTCATCGCCGCTGTGTGGGCGGTCGGTAACCTCGTGGGTTCGGCACTTCTGGGAATTCGCGCCATCAGCATCCCGCAACAACCCCGTTGGCTTGTGTTCTCGCTCTGGACGATTGCCACCGGGGTGCTCGCGATTTCGTTGTCGCCGTCACTGTGGTTCGTGGCCATCGCGAATGGCGTGACCGGAATCGGTAGCGCTTACCTGCACGCCACGGCCACCTCGATTCTCATGACCCGAACTCCCGAAAAGATTCGTGGGCGAGTCAACGCCGCATTCGCCGGCTTCATGAGTTTCGGGAACATCATTGCAACGGCACTCGCGGGAATTGCAATCGCAGCATTTGGCGTTCGAGAGGTCATGGTCGGATGTGGCGTCTTGTCTCTCGCCGCGCTCCTCGTCTGGGGCGGTGCGGTGTTCCGAGGGCGTATGGACGAAAGCGAGCCAGTCGATGCTTGATTTCACCGATAAGGATTTCCTCATCGATCCGTATCCCGCCCTCGCCGAGGCCAGAGCCATCGGGAAGCCCTTCTGGCACGAACCGACCGGGATGTTCCTCGCCGCGCGTCACGCTGACGCCAACGCGGTATTGCGCAATAAGTCACTTGGAAGGATTTTCACGCCCAAGACTCCTGAAACTGATTGGCATGACTTCAACTACTTGCATTCGGATTCGATTCTCGATTCCGAACCGCCCAAGCACACACGATTGAAGTCGCTCGTGAGCAAAGCCTTCAATCCGCGCACAATCAATGCCCTCACGCCCGAAATCGAGCGACTCACGACAATGCTGCTCAATGACTGCGCGGACAAACGTGAACAGAACGGCACATTCGATGTGCTTGCGGATTTCGCCGAGCCACTTCCGGTCAAAGTCATCGCCCATATGCTCGGTTTCCCTGACGATGATGAGCACCTGTTGCGCCCGTGGTCGCAGTCCATCGTCAAGATGTATGAGGTTAACCCCAGCGAAGCGCACAAAGCCGAAGCCCGAACTGCGGCAACCGAATTCGCCGACTACGTCCACGGCTTGATGAAACTCCGGCAGTCTCATCCGGGAACGGACCTCATCAGTACCCTTGCCGCCGCAGAAAAGGACGGCGAGCGACTCAGTGTCGAAGAGCTCATCGCGACCTGTGTATTGCTTCTCAATGCCGGCCACGAAGCGAGCGTCAATGGGTTCGGAAACGGCATCGTTGCCGCACTGCGTCGGCCATCCGTCATGGAACCGCTGCGCGGTGACCCCCGCACGGTGTCTCGAACCGCCCTGGAGGAATTCCTGCGGTTCGATTCGCCGTTACAACTTTTCGAACGCACCGCCACGAGCGACACCGAGATCAACGGGGTCGCCATTCGACAAGGGCAGAAGATTGCTGCGCTGTTGGGCGCGGCTAACCGCGACCTCGATGTGTTTGAGAACGCCGACTCTATGGACTTGACCCGGGAACCCAACCAGCACATTGCGTTCGGAGCCGGGATTCACTTCTGTATCGGCGCACCGCTCGCGCGACTGGAAATGAACATCTCGTTGCCGGCACTCATCGAGCGCTTCCCCGCTCTTGAGCTCGCGGGCGAACCGACCCGTCACCCCACCTTCGTACTACGGGGATACGACGCGATTCCGGTCTCCTAGGTCTTCGACCCAGCGCTAGGGGGTCTTCGCGAAACTCATTCCCGCGAAGTCGAACGGATAGGCGTTCCACCCCCAGTCAAAACCCGCGCCGTTGATTTTGAGCTCGAAACCGATTCGCTTGTGCTTGTCGAGACCGACCAGACGGATCCCGCCGTCCTCGCTCGCGTAATCAACCAGATAGCTCGTACCGTGCTGGTAGATGCTCGAGCAAATCGCGCTCCACACTGACGGAGAGTGGTCGAATCGCCACACCTCCTTTGCCTTCTGTTTCCTCAGATTCAGGGAAAACTGCTGGGGAAACGATGTCGACCGACTATCACCCGACGGAGAGTGGGCAAAACTGGCGAACCCGTTGTTGAACAACATCAAGTTCCCTGCCGACGTAAACGAAACGGCGTGTTGTCCAATTGGAGGATCGGTTCCTTCCGGAAAATGAAGAGCAAAGGCGCGGAGGGACGGGTAGGTGTACCACGCCTTGTCCGGGTCGCCCAGAATCCACTTGATTTTGTCGTCGTCGTAGCCGATACCAATCACAAAGTCTTCTCGTCCCGACAAAACGAGTTGATTCTTCTGCTTCCAGTACGTCGCCGCATTGTTATGGAACCAGTCGTCTCCTCGACGGACAAACCCGCTGGGGTCGTCGCCGCCCTTGATCATCGCATTACGCACGATGTCCGCGACGTCCCAGGTTTCCAAAATCTCACCGTCCGCATCGACTTCGATGACATCCGATTCGACGTCGGGAGACTTGTCAAATTCAAGAAGCATCCCACTTCGACCCGGATCGATGTTGTGGTGAAAAGTCGCGTAACCGCCAGCCGAATAATTCCCCACCGACGCGTAATCACCGAACGGTGTGATTTTGTATAGGTCGCTGCCGTTTCCCACATAAAAATTGTTCTGGAAGAACGTCGAGCCTTGTTGCGCTCCGCCGGCGGTACCTACCCACCGAATGTTCCCGTCAATGTCCATCACAATGGGGTGCGCCCCGCACGCCCAGGCCTTGAGCATGAAGAACGAATAGTCAAGTTTCACGGTCGTTGACGGGCTCACCACCTTGGTAGCCCCTGCCAGCGTGTCTCGGCACGAACTGGACCACTCGGACGACGTGAGCTCGTGGCTCAGCGTCGTTGTGCGCCCCTTCGCCGACTTCACCGCAATGACGACGGTGTTGTCGTAGTCATCGTAAAGTCCGAACAGTGGAATCGTGACTGTGGTGGAGTCGGTGAAATAGTCATTGCGGGCCAGATATTGCCTCGTGAAAACCGCAGTCACGGGCTCAGAAAAGGTTCCTGGTTTCGGTTGGATGTGAAACGAGAAAGTGGTGGCGGATTGAGGGATGCCCGAGACCGTGATGTCCCCGATGAATGGGGTGGAGCCTTCCGACGCAGATTCGAAAACGAGAGGAGAGGGCGCGGCGTGTGCCACGCCGTTGCCGACGGAAATGTCCGAAATTCCGGCGAGGGCCAATGCTGCGACAAGTGCGGTGGTGATTCGTGAGGTTGTGTTGCCCATTCGCCCATGCTATCCGCGGGCTAACCATAAACTGGGACCCGTGGACCTCCCGAAAATCATTTTGTACTATGCGTTCGCGCCGATCATCGACCCGCAGGCGGTCGTCTTGTGGCAACGCGCTTTATGCGAACA
>WLEN01000131.1 GCA_009704225.1 Actinomycetota bacterium
GTCACCGAGCACGGATTCGATTGACGTCTTGTTGCCGGCGTACGTCAAGGCGTCAAGCACGGTTACGTAGTAATCCGTGTGATCGATGACGTGGTGAACGAAGTTCGAGCCAATGAAACCCGCACCACCAGTGATGAGCATCCGATTCATATTCTCAGCCTAATTGACGCGATAGTTCGAGTAGTTTGACATTCAAAACTATTTCGTCTATATTCTCTATCAATGCGATAGACAAACAAATGAAAGGACTACCGCACTCATGAAAACGATCACCCAAGTCGGAGCAACACTAGCTGCCGCGTCCATCCTCCTCGTCGCCGGCTGTGCCGCGAACACTGATTCAGGCCCGAGCGCCACTGATGCAGTCCCGAGTGAAGCCCCCGCAATAACGACCGTTCGCCTCGGATACTTCCCCAACCTCACACACGCACCTGGCCTCATCGCTACTCAAAAGGGTTTCTTTAAAGCAGAGCTGAAAGAAATTGACCTCACCCTCACCCCGACCGCCTTCAACGCTGGTCCCGATGTGGTCACCGCACTGTTCGCCGACTCACTTGATTGCTCGTACATTGGACCGAACCCGGCAATCAACGCCTACGTTCAGTCCGAAGGCGCCGCTGTTCGAATTGTCGCCGGTTCGACCTCGGGCGGAGCAGGTCTGGTTGTTCGCGAGGGCGTTGATGTCCCTGCCGATCTCGCTGGGTTGACGATTGCGACACCACAACTCGGAAACACCCAGGACGTCGCCGCACGTAACTGGCTCACCGATCAGGGATTCACCACTGACGTCGAAGGTGGCGGGGACGTGTCAATCAAGCCGCAGTCAAACTCGGATGGACTTGCCGCATTCTCGGCAGGGGAAATCGACGGTGCGTGGGTTCCCGAGCCTTGGGTTTCCTCTTACGTCAAAGCTGGTGCTCACGTTCTCCAAAACGAAGCCGACCTCTGGGACGGCGGTCAGTTTGTCACGACCGTGATCGTCTGCCGCACCGGCTTCATTGACCAGCACCCCGAAGCCGTGACCGCACTTCTCAAGGGTCACCTCTCTGCACTCGACTTCATTGCGAGTGATCCTGCTGGATCGCAAGCCGCTGTGAACCTCTCTCTTGCCGGCCTCACCGGTTCGTCGATTGATGAGGCTGTGCTCGCAGCGGCCTGGAAGAACGTCAACTTCACGGCCGACCCGCTGTCGACCACGCTGGTCACATCCGCCGACCACGCCGTCAGCGTAGGGCTTCTTGAAAAAGACAAAATCGATGCCGCCGGCGGTCTTCCGGGAACGCTGTATAGCCTCGATCTTCTCAATGCACTTCTTATTGAACGCGGAGAGGCTGAGGTCAAGTAATGACACAAGCGGAAGTAATGCTCCGCACGAATAATGTCAATAAATCATTCGGCCCGGAGGGGGCGGCTACGGTCGCCCTCTCTGGAGTCGACATGACAATTCGTGCGGGAGAATTCGTCACAATCGTTGGAGCGTCGGGCTGCGGAAAGTCGACGCTCCTGAACCTGTTCGCGGGCTTGGACAGACCGAGTGCCGGAACGCTCGAGGTCAACGGGAAAATTGCGCTCATGTTCCAAGAGGCCACGTTGTTGCCGTGGCTCACGGCTCGCGGCAACATTGAGCTCGCACTGAACTACGCCGGTGTCTCTCGGAAAAACCGGGATGCGCGCGTCGCCGAATTGCTCGAAATAGTGCGACTGGGCGAATGGGCTGACAAACGGCCGCATGAGCTATCCGGAGGAATGCGTCAGCGTGTTGCGCTCGCGCGCTGCCTCGCTCAAGGCGCACAAATCGTTCTCATGGACGAACCTCTCGGTGCTCTCGATGCCATGACGCGCGACCACCTTCACGACGAGATTGAAAGCATCGTCGCCGCACAGGGACTGACCGTGTTGTTCGTCACCCACAACATGCGAGAGGCCGTCCGGCTGGGCGACCGCGTCATTCTCATGGGAAGTCGCCCCGGCCGAGTCGTCTATGAACAATCGGTTCCACTAAAACGCCCTCGCGCCATGGATTCGAACGACATCGCATCGCGTGCCGCCGAATTGACCAACCGACTCAAGGCAGAGCAGGGAACCCTTCAAGGAGCAGACTCATGAGCAATACGCGTTTCCGACTTCCGACAATCACAATTCGTGCCGCATGGTCATGGACGTGGCCGAAATTGTTCGCGATTGCCCTGGTTCTCGGGGCGTGGGAAATTCTGTACTTGTCAGAATGGCGACCCAGCTACGTCCTCCCCGGGCCGATTGAAACTTTTGCCGCCTTGTTCGACATGGTGGGAACGGAACGCTTCTGGCTCGCCGTCAAAACCACCATTACCCGAGCCGGATCCGGTTTCCTCCTTGCACTCGTCATCGGCAGCATCGTTGGCATTGCGGTCGCACGCATCAAACCGCTACGCCTTGCCGTTGGAAACGTCATCACGGGACTTCAGGTCATGCCGTCAATCGCATGGTTCCCGCTCGCGATCCTCGTGTTTGGACTTAACGAACAGGCAATTCTCTTCGTGGTCGTGCTCGGCGCGGGACCGTCCATCGCGAACGGCGTCATCGCTGGCATCGACCATGTTCCGCCGGCGTTCACTCGTTTGGGCCGCGTCCTCGGCGCGGGTCCGGTCGCGTTGTATCGAGACATCGTCCTTCCGGCCGCACTTCCTACATACGTCGCGGGGCTAGTTCAAGGTTGGTCGTTTGCCTGGCGAAGCCTGATGGCGGGTGAACTTCTCGTCATCATCGCCGAGACACCCTCGCTTGGAACGACACTTGACTTCGCTCGACAGATGTCAAAGGTGCCCGAGCTCATCGCCACCATGATCGTCATCCTTCTGATCGGCATGCTCGTCGACACAATTTTCGGGACGATTTCCCGAAAAATCCGTCGCGATCGTGGACTCGCCATTGACGACTAGACCCAGGCCAGCCGTCTCTCAACCCGTGACAAGTTTGGGAGACGGTAGGCTGGAGCGTATGAATTCGAAGAGCTCCCGAGACGAAGACGCCGTCCTCGACGCCCTCGAAGCCGAAGCGATTTGGATGATTCGTGAGGCTGCGAGCGCATTCCAAAAGCCCGTGATCCTGTATTCCATCGGTAAAGATTCGACCGTTTTGCTGCGTCTCGCCGTCAAGGCATTCGCCCCCGCGCCAGTCCCGTTTCCCGTCTTGCACATTGATACGACCTGGAAATTCAAGGAAATGATCAAGTTTCGCGACGACACTGCGCGAACAAACAACCTGGACCTTGTTGTTCACACGAACCCAGATGGTCGTGGCGACAAGATCACGCCATTCACCCACGGCGCGGACGAATACA
>WLEN01000132.1 GCA_009704225.1 Actinomycetota bacterium
ATTCGGTCTCGATCCAGCTCGTGTAGATAGAGAACGGTTCGTCTCCTGCGGGCGCGAACGCTGGGTCGTCGACAACGAGTTGATGAAACGGGAGCACCGTCGGAAGTCCAACGACCTGGAATTCGCTCAACGCGCGGCGGGCTTTGGACAAAGCGTCCTTGCGGTCGGTCCCGGTGACGACGAGTTTGGCGAGCAGCGAGTCGAACGATCCCGAGATAACGTCACCTGCAACAACCCCGGAATCAACTCGGATACCAGGACCGCCGGGAAGGCGAAGGGCTTTGACTGGCCCGGGGGTGGGGCGGAAGTTCGCCCCGGCATCTTCACCGTTAATTCGGAACTCAATCGAGTGGCCGGTGATCACCGGGTCCGGATAATCGACGAGTCCGCCCTCCGCAATTCTGAATTGTTCACGAACCAAGTCGAGGCCGGTGACTTCTTCCGACACGGGGTGTTCAACCTGAAGGCGAGTATTGACCTCGAGGAAGGTGATGGTGCCGTCGGCGCCGATCAAAAATTCACAGGTTCCCGCGCCGATGTACCCGACCTCTTTGAGGATGTTCTTCGATGCCGAATACAGCAGGTCGCGCTGAGCATCAGTGAGGAACGGTGCTGGCGCTTCCTCGACGAGTTTTTGGTGGCGACGCTGCAACGAGCAGTCACGGGTTGATACGACGACAACGTTTCCTTTGTGGTCGGCAAGGCACTGTGTCTCGACGTGGCGCGGTTTATCAAGGTACTTTTCGACGAAACATTCACCGCGACCGAACGCGGCGATGGCCTCGCGTGTCGCTGACTCGAACTGTTCGGGGATTTCTTCGCGGGTGCGCGCAACCTTGAGCCCGCGGCCGCCGCCACCGAACGCCGCCTTGATGGCAACGGGAAGCCCGTGAACATCCACGAAGTCGAGGACCTCTTGGGCGGTCTCGACGGGATTCAACGTCCCCGGGGCAAGCGGAGCGCCAACCTTTTCTGCGACGTGGCGAGCACTGACCTTGTCCCCGAGGCGTTCAATCGCCTCGGGAGTTGGTCCAATCCAGATGATCCCGGCGTCTGACACGGCGCGGGCAAAGTCCGCGTTCTCCGCGAGAAACCCATAACCGGGGTGAATCGCGTTCGCCCCGGTTCGTTTTGCAGCCGCGAGGATCTTCGCAATGACGAGATAGGTGTCGGCACTCGTTGTGCCGTCAAGGCTGATTGCCTCGTCCGCCATTTTGACGTGCTGAGAATTAATGTCCTGATTCGCATAGACCGCAACGGTCACGATTCCCGCGTCCTTGGCGGCGCGAATCACGCGAACGGCAATTTCACCGCGATTGGCAATAAGGACCTTGGTAATTCGTGCTGACATACTCTTTAGCCTATTGGTCGGCACGCGCTCTGTCTCTATCGGTTAGCGGTTCCACAGGTCGGTCCAGTCGATACCGAATGAGCGCACAAGGTTTCTGAGGGCGGGAAGCGACAAACCAACGACCGTGTGGGGGTCGCCGACGATTGACTCGATGAAGGGTCCACCGAGTGAATCAATGGTGAACGCGCCAGCGACGTGGAGCGGCTCACCCGTCGCAATGTAGGCATCGATTTCGGCGTCCGTGACGTCAGCGAAGGTGACATCGGCGTGGGTGACTATTCCGACACCACCGTGGTTCTCGCCGCCTCGATGATCGACGAGCCAATGCCCGGAATACAGGACGCCCGTTCGGCCGCGTTGACGCAGCCAGCGCTCGCGGGCGACCTCGGGGAGGTGGGGTTTTCCGTGAATGATTTCATCGATGATGAACGCAGAATCGCCACCGAGAATGAGTCCGTCAATTGTCGATCCGTGAGATTCGGCAACGGCCTCGGCCTTGGCGCGCGCCAGCAGTTCGACCATTTCTGCTGGTTCGAGGTGCCCCGCCGCGGCGACGACGGCGTCCTCATCAACACCGGGGGAAATGGTCAACGGTTCGACACCGGCCGCGCGAAGTGTCGCAAGGCGAGCGGGTGAGGTAGAAGCGAGAACGAGACGCACAGCCCGACACTACCCTGACCGTAGGCTGGGTAAATGGGTGAATCGATTGGTACTGATGTCGAACTGACGTTGACGGGAATCGCACACGGTGGCTTTGCCGTCGGGCGACTCGATGGACGTGTGATCTTCGTGAGCGACGCGATCCCCGGCGAGACCGTGACCGCTCGCGTCACGGACGATTCGAAAGCCAGTTTCTGGCGCGCTGACGCCATAGCGGTCAGCAGTCCGAGCCCGCACCGCGTTCCGCACGTTTGGGCCGAAGCTGGCATCGATCGACCCATCCACGCTCGCGTCGGTGGAGCGGACTTCGGGCATATTGCCCTCTCACACCAACGCGAACTCAAGCGCGATGTTCTCAAGGACGCGCTCTCCCGGTTCGGAAAACTCGACGAGACCGAAATCGGACTCTTGCTCGACCGAGTGGAGTCACTTCCCGGCGACGACGAACGAAACGGTTTGGGGTGGCGCACGCGCGTTCGTCTGCATGTCAACGAACAGGGTCAGGTCGGCCCGCGCGCGCGTCGATCACACGACGTCATCGTCGTGAAATCCCTCCCTTTGGCGACCGAGGGCATCAACCGCATCGCACCCTTGTCCGACAACTACGGGATGTTCGGGTCAGTCGATGTGCTGTCGCCGTCAATCGGTGACCCGCGGCTCATCGTCGGCGAACAAAAACCGACGGTCATTCGCGAACGCGTCGGAAATCGCGAATTCCGAGTGGACGATAACGGTTTCTGGCAGGTCCACCGCGAAGCAGCGACCACCTTGACCGCCGAAGTTCGAGCGGCAATCGACCCAGACTTTTTCGACGCAACTGCCCTCAATCTCGACCTCTATGGCGGGGTCGGGTTGTTCGCCGTGGCGCTCGCCGACCTCGGTGGACCGTCGACCCGCATCACGAGCGTTGAATCGGACGAACGCGCAACCGAACACGCCGGTGAAAACCTCAGTGAGTGGGTCGGGGCGTTTGCCGAAACCGGCACGGTCGAAAAGTGGCTGCGCGCGCTCGATCAACGGGCGACTCCTGGAGAACGCTCGCGACTCGCAGCGGGGACGGTTGTTCTCGATCCCCCGCGATCGGGAGCAGGCCGCGAGGTTATGGCGGCACTCGGTCGAATCGCCCCCGCTCAAATCGTCTACGTCGCGTGCGACCCGGTTGCCCTATCGCGCGACATCGCGTTTGCCCGCGAACACGGGTATCGCCCGACGCGCCTCCGGGCGCTTGATTTGTTCCCGCACACGCACCACGTTGAAACCATCGTGACCTTTGTCAAGGATGGGAATCCGCAGGGATA
>WLEN01000133.1 GCA_009704225.1 Actinomycetota bacterium
GCAAAACTGTCGCGATACTCCTCTCTCGTGAGCCTGCTTCCGAAACGAATCATCGAAGACCTTGGTCTCAATGTCGAGACAGCCCCGCGACGCTATGGGTCTTTTAATCCCGCACCGGACGGCAAGACCGTGTTGTTTATTGACGAAATCGACGCAGAGGCGACGGCTAGGTCGTTCGAATCAATCGGCGCGGCGAGCGACTTCGATGCGTGGAACACTTTTTACTCAAAGACTGAAACCATCGCACAACGGTTATTCCCCACGGTTCTGGAACCACTGAAAACCGAATCGGAAGTCCAGCAGTTACTCGGCCCTGAATTGTGGAACGAGTTCTTCACGCGGCCCATCGGGGAAACAATCGCCGATTCGTTCGAGTCAGATCTTGTGCGGGGAGCGGTGATGACGGACGCACTCATCGGGACATTTGCTTCAAATCACGATGCGGCGCTCGACGCCAACAAGTGCTTTCTGTACCACGTGATTGGAAACGAAACTGGCGAGTGGAACATTCCCGTCGGCGGGATGGGTTCAGTAACAGCTTCGATGGCGGAGCGTGCGCGGGAACTCGGGGCCGACCTGAAGGCTGGGTGCGAGGTCTTGTCCATTGGAGATTTACAAGGCGATACCGCAACAGACAGTCCCGTTCGGACCATTACCTTCCGACAAGGAGGGCGCGCCCATTCGGTTTCTGCGCGATTCGTGCTCGCCAATGTTGCCCGGCCGGTTCTCGAATCACTGCGCGGACGACCCTCGGCTCACACCATCGAAGGCGCTCAGGTGAAAGTCAACTTGTTGCTTCAGCGGTTGCCGAGACTGAAATCAGACACCGATCCCGTCGCCGCTTTCGGCGGAACCTTCCACATCAACGAAGGATTCGAACAATTGCAAGTGGCGTTCGAACAGGCGACGCGAGGTGAGATTCCCAACCCGCTGCCGTGTGAAATCTATTGCCATTCGATCACCGACCCGACCATTCTCGGCGAAACCCTCCGCGAGTCGGGTGCCCAGACTCTGACTGTCTTCGCGCTTCAGACACCTCATGCGCTGGTGCGAGACAACGACAACGACGTGATGCGTCAGAAACTCGAAGACGCGGTGATCGATTCAATCAATTCGGTGCTGTCTGAAGACATCCGCGATTTGTTGTTGGCAGACGCAAATGGCAAACCCTGTATTGAAACCAAAACGACACTCGATCTCGAGCACGCTCTGGGGTTGCCGGGTGGGAACATCTTCCATGCGCCCCTCAGTTGGCCGTTCGTCACGGATGATACGCCTCTCTCGACACCAGCCGAACGCTGGGGTGTCGACACGCTCGAGCCGGGCATCTTCTTCTGCGGATCAACCGCGAGGCGGGGAGGCGCCGTCAGCGGAATCGGCGGCCACAACGCTGCGATGGCTGTTCTCGAATCCGACTAGCGTCACGATTGAATCTGCGCGGGTTTCATGTTTGCAGCGCCCGGTAGCCAGCCATCAAATACGAAGTTAGACGACGGGACCCGTCCACTTTTCGCCCGGACCGGCACCCAATTCGTCGGGGATTGCCGACGCTTCGCGGAACGCGAGTTGCAAGGAACGCAACCCGTCGCGCAGCGGTCGAGCGTGGTGATCGCCCAATTCGGGGGCGGCGGCGGTCAGGAAACCAGCGAGGGCATTGATGAGCATTCGCGCTTCGGCGAGATCCGGCTCGACGTCTTCGGCCAGTCCGACCTTGACGGCGGCGGCGCTCATGAGGTGAACAGCGACTCCCTGAAGCACCTCAACCGCAGCCACATCGGCGATGTCGAGAGCGGCGTCGTGGTCGGCGTTAGGGGAGTCAGACATGAAGGCCTTTCGAGGCGGGATGCGCGAAGTCGCGGTTACTGCTATTCTGATGGAGGTTTCGGGGTAACCCGAACAAGGAAGTGGAGAAATCCCACCTGACAATCGTAAGAGGATTTTCGGGTCGTTGTACTCCGCCGGGTGACCGGCAGCGAAAGGGTGCGTCCCCTCACGGGGTTGAGGTTTCTCTGTTTACTTGGGGCGTTGTCCGCCGCGACCGGATCACCGGTTGCACGCAGCACCAAAGGAGACACATATCACCGATCCGCGAATTAACGAGCGCATCCGCGTTCCCGAGGTCCGACTCATCGGGCCCCTCGGCGAACAGGTTGGCGTCGTCACGCTCGAGGTCGCACAGCGCATTGCGCGCGAAGCAGACCTCGACCTTGTCGAAGTAGCTCCGGAAGCGAAACCTCCCGTCGTCAAAGTTATGGACTTCGGGAAGTTCAAATACGAAGCCGCTCAAAAAGCGAAGGAAGCACGTCGAAACCAGGTACAGACCGTCCTCAAAGAGGTTCGGTTCCGCCTGAAAATCGACACCCACGACTACGAAACCAAACTCAAGCATGCCCAGACGTTCCTCAAGGGGGGCGACAAGGTCAAGGCCATGATCCAGTTTCGCGGACGTGAACAATCCCGCCCCGAGGCGGGAGTGCGACTCCTTCACAAATTCGCCGAAGCCGTAGCCGAGTTCGGAACCGTTGAACACTCTCCGACCGTCGATGGCCGAAATATGACGATGGTGATTGCCCCACTGAAGAACAAGTCCGACGCGAAAGCGGAGTCTGCCAAAGCACAGCCCAAGGCAACGGATGCGGCACCCGCCGCCCCCGAGACACCGACCACAGCGGAATAGCGAAAGAGAAGAACATGCCGAAGCAGAAGACCCACTCGGGTACGAAGAAGCGCTTCAAGATCACCGGTACCGGCAAGATCAAGAAGCAGGGTGCGGGAATGCGCCACAACCTCGAGGTCAAGTCGAGCGGCGTCAAGCGCAGCCTCAACAAGGACCGAGTCCTCGCCCCCGCCGACCAGAAGGTCATCAAGAAGCTTCTCGGCAAGTAGCCCGAGACCGAATTTAAGGAACTGACATGGCACGTGTAAAAAATGCGGTCAACGCGGCAAAGAAGCGCCGCACCATACTCGAGCGCGCCGAGGGTTACCGCGGACAGCGTTCGCGCCTCTATCGCAAGGCCAAGGAACAGGTCGTTCACTCGCTGAACTACGCCTACCGCGACCGTCGTGCGAAGAAGGGTGAATTCCGCCGCCTCTGGATCCAGCGCATCAACGCCGCTGCCCGCCTCAACGGCATCACCTACAACCGACTCATCCAGGGGCTCGCACTCGCGGGCATCGAGGTTGACCGTCGCATGCTCGCCGACATGGCCGTCAACGACGCCGCCACGTTCGCGACAATTGCGAAGGCCGCCAAGGCTGCTCTGCCCAAGGACACCTCAGCACCCAAGGC
>WLEN01000134.1 GCA_009704225.1 Actinomycetota bacterium
ATCTCGCGCAGCGACACGTACCCCGCAATCGACATTCGCGTGGATGATGTCCACCTCGGTCACGAAGCCACCGTCTCACGGGTCAGCGAAGAACAGTTGTTCTACCTGCAGTCGCGAGGTATGCCAGAAGACGAAGCAATGGCGATGATTGTGCGCGGGTTTATCGAGCCCATCGCACGCGAACTTCCGATGGAATATGCGCTCGAACTCAACAAACTCATCGAGATGAACATGGAAGGCTCGGTCGGTTAGTGTCCGAAACATCGACTAATCCTTCTGGCGCGCCCGGATGGTCGGATATGCCCGTTCAAACGCGCAATGAGCGATTCGCCTCAACACAGCCCGACGATTTCCCGGCAATCTCTGCCCGCCAGCTCGAGTGGCGTCTGAGTCCGATTGACGCGCTCAGTGCACTGGTCGAGGGCGAACTGGACGGGGGTCACTACGAGGTCACGGTGACCGGAGCCACTCACGAGTGGGTCCCAATGGCGACCATCGCAGGCAGTGCCGGCCTTCCTGAAGATCGCATCTCGGCACGAGCGTGGTCGACGACGGTTGACGCATTGCATGTCCTCGTCGACGGCGAGGGCGACCCGGTCATCATTCACCGCGATATTGACGGCGTTCGAGCCGGTCACCTCGTGCTCGAGTTCACGCCGAACACCCATCGTTCGGTCATCATTGAAAACCGCGGAGGGGTTGCTCTCGCCGAAAACGTCGAGATCATTGCTCACGACGGTTCGAACGCGCGCGTGATTCACCTCAACGAGTGGGACAACCGCGCGTTGCACGCCGCATCGCATTTCGTTCGAATTGACAAGGACGCGCACGTCGATCACATCCTCATTTCGCTGGGCGGTGCTGTGCAGCGTGTCAATCCCGCCATCACCTTGTCGGGAGTCGGTTCAAGCATCGAGTCCTATGGCTTGTACTTCGCCGATGCGGGACGCCACATCGAGCACCAAGTGTTCGTCCATCACAAGGCAGCGCAAACAAAATCGAACGTTTTGTACAAGGGTGCACTCCACGGAAAAGGCACCCGAACCGTCTGGGTGGGCGACGTCCTCATCGGCCCAGATGCGACCGGCACGGACTCGTACGAAGCCAATCGAAACCTTATTCTTTCCGACGGCGCCCGCGCGGACTCTATTCCCAACCTCGAAATCGAAACCGGTGACATCGCCGGAGCCGGCCATGCGAGCGCGACCGGCCGATTGGACGACGAGCACTTGTTCTACCTGCAGGCTCGTGGCATCACTGAATCGGAAGCACGCCGGCTCGTCGCGCTCGGTTTCCTCGTGGACATCGTCGGTCACATTGGTATTCCCGAACTCGAAGAACGACTGACCGCGACGCTGGCCCACGCACTCGACGCGGTGGAGCAGAGCGCATGACACGCGAACTCGTCGGGACACTCGATTCAATCGCTCCTGGTTCCGCCAAGAAGGTCATCATCGACGACCTTCCTATCGCTGTCGTTCGTGAATCGAGTGGCGAAATCCACGCTCTAGGCGACCGCTGCTCTCACGGCGACATCTCGTTGTCCGATGGGTTCGTCGAGGACGACACAATCGAATGTTGGGCTCACGGGTCCAAATTCGGCCTCACCGACGGGTCACCCCGCAATTTTCCGGCGTTCGAGCCGGTTCCCGTCTACACCGTCGAAATCGACGGTTCAGACGTCTACGTTGACACCACTACGCGAAAGTAATCATGGCTACTCTGCAGATCATTGACCTCCACGTTTCGATTGACGTTGACGGAGGCACCAAAGAAATCCTCACCGGAGTGACCCTCACGATCAATTCGGGTGAAACACACGCAATCATGGGCCCGAATGGCTCGGGAAAATCGACTCTCGCTTACACAATCGCCGGCCACCCGCGTTACACGGTTGATTCGGGTCAGATTCTGCTCGACGGCAAAGACGTTCTTGCGATGAGCGTCGATGAACGTGCGCGTGCCGGACTGTTCCTCGCGATGCAGTATCCGGTTGAGATTCCCGGTGTTTCGGTGTCGAACTTTCTTCGAACTGCCAAGACTGCCATCGACGGAGACGCTCCCAGTCTTCGCACGTGGGGTAAGGAAGTCAAAAAGGCAATGACCGACCTCAAGATGGACGAGTCCTTCGCGGCGCGTAACGTCAACGAGGGTTTTTCCGGAGGCGAGAAGAAACGCCACGAGATTGTGCAGATGGAGCTCCTCAAGCCGGTGTTCGCGGTTCTTGATGAAACCGACTCTGGGCTTGATGTCGACGCACTCAAGGTAGTCTCCGAGGGCGTCAACCGAGTGAAGACGAACACCGATATGGGCGTCATACTCATCACGCACTACACGCGAATCCTTCGTTACATCCGACCCGATTTCGTCCACGTGTTCGTCAACGGAAAGATCGCCGAAGAAGGCGGCCCGGAACTCGCTGACCGACTCGAAGACGAGGGGTACGACCGCTTTCTCGTGGAGGCGTCGTGAGCGAACTCGCGGCCGACCGTTTCGATGTCATTCTCGAAGCACTCAAAGACGTCATTGACCCGGAGCTCGGCGTCAACATCGTCGACCTCGGTTTGATCTACGACCTGAACTGGGACGACGAGAACGACGCACTGATTGTCTCGATGACACTGACGAGCGCTGGTTGCCCACTTACCGACGTAATCGAGAAGGAATTGGAGAACGCACTCGACGGTGTTGTCGAACGATTCCGCATCAATTGGGTGTGGATGCCACCGTGGGGTGTTGACCGCATCACGGATGACGGGCGCGAAATGATGAGCGCTCTCGGTTTCAACCTGTAATGATCGACGTCACAAACCTCGAGATCCGAGTCGGGGCTCGAACCCTCATGTCCGAGGTAAATTTCCGCGTCGATAAGGGCGACAAGATTGGTCTCGTTGGGCGAAACGGCGCGGGCAAGACCACCCTCACGAAGGTGCTCGCTGGGGACGTGCTTCCTAACGGCGGGAACGTGTCAATCCGCGGTGAACTCGGCTATCTTCCGCAAGATCCACGGACGGGCGATCCGACTCAACTCGCGCGTACCCGAATTCTTGACGCTCGCGGACTCGGTTCGATCCTCGTCCAGATGGAGGACGCGACGAAACTCATGGGCGCTGACGACCCCGACATCGCAGCGGAGGCCATGTCCAAGTACGGCAACCTGACCGACCGGTTCACGTCGCTCGGGGGATATGCGGCCGAGGCGGAAGCCGCATCCATTGCCAACAACCTAGGACTACCCGACAATGTGCTTGGCCAGCCTCTCGACACCCTGTCTGGCGGAC
>WLEN01000135.1 GCA_009704225.1 Actinomycetota bacterium
GAAAAGACGGGAGTCGCCAAACACGACATTGCGCTCACGCTCGGAAGCGGTTGGGGTAAAGCGGCTGACCTCATTGGCGAGACGGTCGCCGAATTCCCCGCCACCGAGATAACGGGATTCTCGAAACCAGCGGTCGAAGGGCACGTCGGAACGATTCGTTCGATTCGCACAGCCTCCGGGGCCCACGCACTCATCATCGGAGCGCGCACTCATTTTTACGAAGACCATGGAGTTCGTCGCGTCGTACATTCGGTTCGGACGGCCGCCGCGACCGGCGCGAAAATTATGGTGCTGACCAACGGAGCCGGTGGACTGAAGGAGTCGTGGGGGCCTGGGACTCCCGTCCTCATTAGCGACCACATCAACCTCACCGCGTCGTCGCCTCTTGAAGGTGCCACCTTCATTGATCTCACCGATTTGTATTCGTCCCGGCTTCGCGAGCTCGCTCGAAGCGTCAAGCCCGACCTAGACGAAGGTGTGTACGTTCAGTTTCGCGGACCACATTACGAAACTCCCGCCGAAGTTCAGATGGCGGGACGTATGGGCGGACACATCGTCGGAATGTCGACAGCACTCGAGGCCATCGCTGCCCGTGAAGCAGGAATGGAAGTGATTGGGTTTTCACTCATCACCAATCTTGCTGCGGGGCTCGGCGAGCCTCTTAGCCACGCTGAGGTGATTGCTGCCGGCAAGGACGCCGAGCCCGTGATGTCAGCGTTGCTCGCCAGCGTCGTCGCCGCACTCGTCCAGGGGTAACCAATGTCGTCGAGTGATCTGATCGCCCGCGCGAACGCGTGGCTCGCCCAGGACCCCGATCCAGAGACTGTCGCTGAACTCGACGCGATCATCGGCCGAGCCGACGCTGGCGACGAAGGCGCAATCGCTGACCTGTCCGACAGGTTTGACGCGCGCTTGACGTTCGGCACGGCGGGGCTTCGAGGCGAGTTGGGAGCCGGCCCGAACCGCATGAACCGCGTTCTCGTTTCTCAGGCCGCGCACGGATTCGCTCATTTCCTGCTGAAACGCGAATCACAACCGAGCGTCGTGATTGGCTACGACGGTCGCGTGAATTCAGACGTGTTCGCTCGGGACTCCGCCGAAATCTTCGCGGGGTTCGGCTTGCGCGTCATCCTGTTTGATCGGGCAACTCCGACACCGGTTGTCGCGACCGCCTTGCGCGAACTTGGGCTGAGCGCTGCGGTCGTCGTTACTGCGAGCCACAACCCGCCGCGCGACAACGGATACAAGGTTTACCTCGGGGGCGCGGATGCCGGGTCACAGATTGTTTCCCCCGATGACACCGACATTGAAGCCCTGATTATTCGCGCTGCGAAATTGAATATCGTCGATTTCCCGCGTTCTACCGCCTACGAACTCGCTCCTGAATCCCTCATCGACACGTTCGTCGAGAAAACCGCGTCAATCTCGACTCGGCCAGCAACGCCCGTCCAATTCGTCTACACCGCGCTGCACGGCGTCGGGTGGGAGGTCGCAAATCGCTGTTTTCTCTCCGCCGGACTGGGTGATGCAATCGTGGTCAGCGAACAGATCGAGCCCGACGGCTCGTTCCCCACGGTGGCGTTTCCCAACCCAGAAGAACCTGGGGCTCTTGACCTCGCATATTCGACCGCCGGTCGCGCGAAGGTGGATCTCATCATCGCGAACGACCCTGATGCCGACCGACTCGCGGTTGCTATCCGAGACAACGGTGCGTGGCGACGACTGACCGGAAACGAAGTCGGAAGTTTGCTCGGTTGGCGCGCAGCCGAGCGGCATAAGGGTTCCGGTGCCCCTGCAGCACTCGCCGCGTCGATTGTCTCGTCCCCAGCTCTTAGCGCTGTTGCCGTGGATTATGGAATCGAGTTTTCATACACTCTGACCGGATTCAAGTTCGTCAATCGCGTCCCGAATCTCATTTTCGGTTACGAGGAAGCACTGGGGTACCTCGTCGACCCAGACAAGGTTCGGGACAAAGATGGAATCTCCGCGGCGATTGATTTCTTGTCGATGGCCGGCGAACTCCAAGAACGCGGGCTGACCATCGCCGATCACCTCGTGGAATTCGCCGACCGATTCGGCGCGTTCGCGTCGACCCAGATTTCAATTCGCGTCGCCAATCCGCCGGAGATCACCGCGATCTCATCGAAGTTCCGCGAGTCGCCACCGGAGTTGCTTGGTGGTCATGCCGTGACTGCCGTAGACGACTTTGCCCGCGGATTCGACGGCTTCCCACCAACAGACCTGATCAGATTGACAATCGACGGTGGCTCTCGTGTCATCGTTCGCCCCTCGGGGACCGAGCCGAAACTCAAGATCTACATCGATGCGGCTGTCACCGAGGGCGAACACCGCAGCGCACGAGTCGCCGATATTGTCGCGGCTCTCGAGACAGACCTCCGTCAGTTCATCGCATGATAGAAACTGAATCACCGACGACAACGCGCTGGGTTGCCATCCACGGAGTCTCGGTTGCTCGAGCCCTATCAACCTTCGGAACCGTCGTCACGATTTGGGCATTGATTTTTCGCGAACGCGCAGAGGGACCCATCGCAGTTTCGGCGATGTTTATTGCGGCCGCACTTCCCTATATTTTGTTTGGCCCGTGGGTTGGGTGGTTGGCAGACCGCTTTTCGACACGGCACCTCGTTCCAGTCGTCGCCATCGCCCAGGGTGCACTCACTCTCGCCTTTATCGTCGACGTGCCCTTCTGGGCCGTACTCGGCCTGATTTTTGCCTATAACGTCATTGCTGCGATAGAAAATCCCGCGTGGCAGGCTCTCGTCCCCGGTTTAGCAAAGCCTGCCGACCTCAGTCGCGTCTACGGACTATCGCTCGGCTACACCTCGGCTGCACAGGTCGCCGCACCGGTGGCAGCCGGAATTTTGGTGGGGGCCACCGGTTACGTCTGGCCGTTTGTTATCGATTCATTCACGTTTGCGCTTCTTGCTGTCGCACCATTTCTCTTGCGCGTCAACCGGCTTGGTCACAAAACAAAGCCCGAACACCGTGAATCCACCTTGGTCGGTTATCGCCACCTCTGGGGTGACCCGCTCCTCCGATCGGTGACCGTCCTCCTCTGTGCATTCATCTTGGCCCTCGGTGCCGTTAACACGGGCGAGGTGTTCCTCGTGATGGACGTTCTCGGCGCAAACGAGACGACCTACGGCTTCATCGCCGCTGTGTGGGCGGTCGGTAACCTCGTGGGTTCGGCACTTCTGGGAATTCGCGCCATCAGC
>WLEN01000136.1 GCA_009704225.1 Actinomycetota bacterium
GTCGGAATCGATGCGCTCAGCGGAGCGATAGACATCGTCCCCGTTTCGATGTTGGCGGTCTCGGCGATTTGTTACGCGATTGCACCGATCGTGGCGGGACGCACGATGCCAAACGTGTCAGGACTTTCACTGTCCGCAGTGGCATTGGCTATGGTGTCAGTCATTTACGCTCCCTTCGCCGCGTTTTCCCTCCCCGCCGACATTATGAAAGGTCCCGAGACGGGAGGGTGGATTTCGATTGTCGTTCTCGGTGCTGTTAGTTCCGCTATTGCGTTCGTCTTGTTCTTTGAGCTGATCAAGCACGTTGGCCCGCGTCGGGCGACACTCATTACCTACCTCAACCTTTTAGTCGCTTCGGTCTTAGGCATTGTTTTCTTGAACGAACCGCTCACCACCGGGATTCTGATTGGACTGCCGCTTGTAGTTGTCGGTTCGTATCTTGCGGGACGCGATCGTCCACCCAAAGTCGCTCGCCGAAATAGAGCGACGTAACAGGGAATTCTTCAACCACAACCAGATTCTATGAGGACTGGATTCGCGGTAGTCGAACAGTGGCCACAACACCTGAACCGCCGCGACCCGGCACGAGAGCCGCGGACCCGCCGCTCAGTTCAACGAGGTGTTTGACGATCGCGAGACCGAGGCCACTACCGTCCTTAGTCGAGTCTGCCCGCCAAAAGCGGTCGAATGCGCGTTTGCATTGATCCTCGGTCATCCCGGTGCCGGCATCGATTACAGCGAGTTCAATGTCGTCTTTGTGTTCGCGAACGCGAACCAATACCGCGGTCCCATTCGGAGAATGTGCGATGGCGTTATCCACGAGGTTGTCAAGAATCTGTTCCGGAGCGCTCGACAACGCGCTACCAACCGCGTGCTCTGGGCCTTCGTAGGCGATGGTGACCCCACGCTCTTCGGCGAGTGCTCGCCAATTCTCGACTCGGTCAAGAGCGAGAACGGCAAGATCTACGGGCACGACATCGTGAGAACCGCCCTCTGATCGAGCAATCGCGAGGAGCCCTTCAACAATGGACGTGAGTCGTTCGACCTCGACCTCCGCGTCACCGAGGCGCGCATCAGCAGATACCGGGTCGAGCAGTAGCGCTTCGCGGGCACGTTCGATTCGCAACAACAATGCCGTGAGTGGAGTGCGTAATTGATGGGATGCATCGGACGCAAACGCACGTTGCTGCCTGATTAGGGAGTCGAGTTTTGAGGCCATGGAATTGAAGGCCGCCGCGAGAGATCGAATTTCGTTCGGGCCGGCGTCTTCCGGGAGCCGGCCCGAGAAGTCACCGAGCGCCAGCGCGTTGACCTGAGATTCAACCCGTCGAAGTGGGCGAGTGACTAATCCCGACACGACAAAGGACATTACGGCTGCCAACAAAAGAGACCCACCGGCCACCCACCAGAGAATCGCTGTCTTGTCGGCTACCGCCATGTCGATCTCGCCGTGGAGGAACGAAAGGCGGACGGCTCCGTAGACCGACGAACCGTTGATGATTGGAACTGAAACATAGACAAGGTTGGACTGGAGCGTGTCTGACCACCGCTCGCCTGATGTCACATTTCCCAGAAGCGCGCTCGCTATCTCGGGACGATTCGAATAATCAGTTCCGAGCGAAAGTTCGTTCGGGTCGCTCGTGAGGACGCCTATTCCCGCTGAATCAACCACAATCACCTGAGTGTTCCCGGCGGCGGCATATTTGTTGACCAGTACCGCGAGTGTAGGGTCAACGCGACCAGGTGTTTCGAGTAGCGTCTCGACTCGACCACCGAGAATAAAGGCATCCCGTTGGTATTCAGTGATGATTCGATCCTGTTCCGACGCCGAAACGTAGGAAACGACCGCCGCACCTTGGGCGACAAGAAGTACGCAACTAACACCGACGATTGAGGCAAGGAAAATGCGCCTCACGACACGATCCTCAGAGTGAAGCCGACACCACGTACCGATTCAACCCACTCGGGGTCACCGAGCTTCTTGCGAATGCTGGCGACGTGCGCGTCCAGAGTTTTCGTCGTTCCGTACCACGTCGTTTCCCAGACGTCACGCAGAATATCGGCTCTCCGAAAAACAGTGCCTGGTTCTCGTGCAAGATACGTGAGAAGGTCAAACTCCTTCGGGGTGAATGCGACGGATTCCCCATCAACACTTACAGTTCGAGACTTGGTGTCGATGATAAGAGCACCGACCTCAATGTGTGTCACCGGTGCAACCGTTCCGCTGGCGCGCCGCATCACTGCGTGAATGCGGGCGACGAGCTCTTTGATGCCAAAGGGCTTCACAACATAGTCGTCGGCACCCATGTCGAGGACGGTCACGCGATCCATTTCGGTTTCGCGAGCGCTAGCCACGATGATGGGCACATGCGAGAAGGTCCGAATCTGACGGCACACTTCGGTTCCGTCAATATCCGGGAGTCCGAGATCGAGAATCACCGCGGTGATTCCGCCACCTCGAACCTTTGCTACGGCTTCACTCCCGAGTACCACGTGCGTTACCTTGTATCCGTTGTCTCGCAGACCGTCGACGAGGGCGTCGGCAATGGCTCGATCGTCTTCTACCAGCAAAATCGTCATGCTTAGAGAGTGCCACGATTCGGAGCACTTGTGACGCTACCCCGCGAAAACCTTGGACGTTTCTTTACCAAAGTACATTGTTCACCCCTTACCAACACGAGAAACTGAGGACATGAACATACAAGGCCCCCTCCTCCTTCTCGGCATGACCGCAACCACTGGTGTCGGACTCGGCACCGTAGCGGTGAACTCCGGAGCGATTGATATCGAGGACGTTTCGGGACTCCTCGCCGACACCACCAACGCGGTATCCGGCCCGGTAGCAGGAGCAGCTAATCCTTTTGGACAATCGGCATCCCTCGCCTCGCCGCAGATTACGGCTTCTGAAATAGTTCCAGTGCTTGACACATCGCTCGCTCCAGTAGCGACCGACGGAGCATCTGGTGGGTCAATCACGGCCTACGACCCCGGAACAACTGGAACATCTTCGGGAACAAACTCAGGAACATCCCACGGAACCAGTTCAGGTTCAACCGGAGGGTCGTCGGGATCGAACTCTGGCAACAACTCGGGAGCGTCAAACGGCACGAACTCTGGATCGTCGCACGGAACGAGTTCTGGTTCGACTGGAGGGTCGTCGGGCGGCTCGTATGACGACGACCACGAAGACGACGACCACGAAGACGACGATCACGACGAGAATGACCACGAAGAC
>WLEN01000137.1 GCA_009704225.1 Actinomycetota bacterium
CCCGTCAGGAGATTGCCGACCGCGGCCCCGAAGTTGGTATGGACGACATCGCAAGTCGAGCTGAGGTAGCGGTCGGCACCGTCTACCGACATTTCCCAACCAAGGAGGCTTTGGTATCCGCAATTGTGAGCGAATCCATGGAACAGGTCGCCGATGATGCCGAACGCTGCCTTTCTCTTTGCGAAGCCGGAGAGCCAGCTCGTGGTCAACTGGTTGCTTTCATCGAAGCCCTGATCACCTTGTCAACCGAAAACCAAGCCGTCCTTGCAGCAATGGAGGCGATTGGCGCCTCGAAGGGAACCGATTTGGCCGAGGCCCGTGCTACGACTGCCATCCATCGACTCATTGAACGCGGCCACGATAGCTCTTCTATTCCTCGTCACGTAACGGTGGAGGACGTCTACATGTTGTTGGCTACTGCGCCCTACGGACAGCCGCGAATAGTTCGTGAGCGCTGGCTAAACCTCATGCTCACTGGTCTCATGACTGAGTGAGACAGTTTGCGAAGCCTCGTCTAGATGGATCTGCTGGCGGAGAATGGGGGATTCGAACCCCCGAGGGCTTGCACCCAACCAACTTTCCAAGCTGGCGCCATAGGCCACTAGGCGAATTCTCCTGCGTTGCCAGGGCAACCTAACCATTCTATGCCTCGAAATCGCACGTTGACTTACGGGGAATTGTTCTGCCCATTCGGATTCCTGCAACTAGGCTGACTGCAAACATTGCGACGACGATGTTTGGTCAAAATTTCAAAGGGGCAAAATCATCATCACATCAGTTCGCGAGGCGACCGCCGCCGACACCACCGCAGTAGCGGCGCTCATCAACGCACACGAGTTTGCGGTAGACCCGGCCGCGAGCATGATGAGCCACGACGGAACCGCTGATTTCATGAATGGATACGCAGACGAGAGTCCCACCCACTTGCTGGAAATCGACGAGGTCCCGCCGTTTGCCGCGGTTGTCAATTTGCATCCGGATGCGCTCAAAAAGCGCTTTTACACCGATGTCTACGTATCGGCCAACGTGAAAAATGTGGATGAAATCATTGGCTGGACTATCGCGAAGGCACGAGACGAACACCCCGACTGGGCGATGTGGCCAGGCGCAAATGTGCTTGACACAGAACTCATCACTGGGTGGGAGAATTTCGGATTCACGCTTCTGCGTCGATACTTCACCATGCGCATGTCGATTGCAACCGATTTCGAGCGCACGCAGGTCGAGGGTCTCGTGATTGAACCTTTTGACACCACGAATGTCGACCAGCAACGCGACTGGCATCGGATACATCAAGATTCTTTTCAGAACCACTTCGGCTTTCAAGCGCGACCCTTCGATTCGTGGATCACAAAGGCTCTAGCAGAAAATACCTTCGACCCAAATGGGGTCTTCCGCGCGTCTGTTGATGGTCGCACCGTCGGGTTTTGCCAATGCACCGACGAATTCGTCGAGGAGAGGCGCGGTTACATCTCCGCGCTCGGCGTGGGACAGGATGACGTCGGTCACGGCTACGGTGAGGCGCTGCTTCGACACGGAATTGCCTATTGCGCGTCGCGTGGATTCGCGAGCGTTGAACTTGGTGTCGACACCGCGAACGAGTCTGGCGCTCTCCGTCTTTACGAAAAGGTCGGGTTCCGCGCGGAATCATCGTGGATCCAGATGTCGAACGACGAGTGGGCGACGAATTCCACCGAGTAAGTCCTCGCAGGAGTAACCTCAAGACATGCATATCCTTTTAGTCGGTGCGGGCGGTGTAGGCGACGCAATCGCCAAAATTGCCGCTCGCCGGTCCTTTTTTGAAACCATCATCGTCACCGATTACGACAAGTCCCGCGCCGAGCGAACCATTGAATGGATTCGAGGCAAACACGGTGATGAGGTCGCTGCGCGATTCGTGCCAGATCAAATCGACGCATCAAACGCGGACGTGGTTTCCGAGGTCGCACGCCGCCACTCCGTGACCCACGTGATGAATGCGGTGGAGCCAAAATTCGTGCAGGCAATCTTTGCCGGGGCAAAAGCCGCGGGTGCCGGTTACCTCGACATGGCGATGAGCCTGTCTCACCCACACCCAACCAATCCCTATTCCGAGACAGGCGTGAAACTCGGAGACGAGCAATTCGCTGCATCGGGCGAGTGGGAGAAATCGAAGCAACTCGCCCTGGTCGGCATCGGCGTCGAACCGGGAATGTCGAACGTGTTTGCTCGATATGCCGTCGACCATTTGTTCAGTGAGGTCGATGAGCTGGGAACCCGTGACGGCGCAAACCTCGTCGTATTAGATGACGAGGGCAATGAAATTTTTGCGCCCAGCTTCAGCATCTGGACGACGATCGAAGAATGCCTCAATCCACCGGTCATCTGGGAGAAGGACCGGGGTTGGTTCACGACACCACCGTTTAGCGAACCGGAGGTGTTTGATTTCCCCGAAGGAATCGGACCGGTCGAATGTGTCAACGTCGAACACGAAGAGGTACTCATGATGCCGCGCTGGCTTCCAGCCAAGCGAGTGACGTTCAAGTACGGACTCGGCGATGAGTTCATTGGCGTTCTGAAAACCCTTCACAGCCTGCATCTCGATTCGAATGACCCGATTCGGGTTCGAAGCGCCAATGGGCCAGTCGAGGTTTCACCGCGTGACGTCGTCGCCGCCGCGTTGCCCGATCCCGCGACAATTGGTCCGCGCATGAAGGGAAAAACGTGTGCCGGCGTGTGGGTGACCGGAATCGGCAAGAACGGCAAACCCCGCGAGGTCTACCTGTACCACGTGTCCGACAATGAGTGGACGATGGCCGAATACGATACGCAGTGCGTTGTCTGGCAGACCGCGCTCAACCCCGTCATCGCTCTTGAATTGTTGGCCACTGGCCAATGGGAGGGCTCGGGGGTCCTCGGTCCGGAGGCATTTGACGCCAAGCCTTTCCTCGACCTCATGGCCGCCCCGGAAGCAGACGGTGGCTACGGTCAACCGTGGGGACTGCGCGAACAGTAACCGAACAGTCCAGAGATGGACTAAGTGGACTAATCAGCGTACAATCTGAATATGTCCCGTCAAGTCAACGTGCACGAAGCGAAAACCCACTTCTCCAAGATCATCGCCGCAGTCGAGGCTGGGGAAGAAATCGTCGTCGCGCGCGCGGGAAAGCCGATAATCAAGCTGGTGAAAATCGATGAACTTCTCCCGCCGCCAATTGTGCCTGGTTTC
>WLEN01000138.1 GCA_009704225.1 Actinomycetota bacterium
CGCAGAAAAATTCCACCGATCAGCATTCCGCCTGCAGTATTCCCGACTTTAGAGTTGGCAATGTCCGCGACATCGCTCGCCAAAATCGGCAACAAGTAGTCCGGCAGCGGCATGGCCCAGGATTCTTCGCCGACGGTGTCCGAAGCAGTCCTCAACGCCGTTGTGACCTCGTCGTCGCCCATCAACCCCGCGATTCGGTGGCCAAGGGCCACACGTGCAGAGCCGGTGAGTGTGGCGACGTCAATGATGCAGTCAGGGTTCTCCTCGCTCGCCGCGACGAGACCATCGGCGAGCACTACGCGACCTTCAGCGTCAGTGTTAGTTACTTCCACCGTCTTGCCCCCGCGAATGGTGATTACGTCATTGGGTCGAATCGCGGTGCCCGACGGCATGTTTTCGGCGATGCACAGCCAAGCCGTCACGGCGATCGGGAGTTTGCGTTCAGCAATCGCGCGTGTCACCGCAAAAACCGTCGCAGCACCGGTCATGTCGTACTTCATGCCGACCATCGAGTTTGCAGGCTTAATCGATAATCCGCCGGTATCGAACGTGATGCCCTTGCCCACGAGCGCGATGTGTCGTTTCGCTCCCTTCGGCGAGTATCGAACAATCACGAGTCGCGGCGGGCGGGACGAACCGGCACCGATTCCCAGAATGCCTCCGTATCCGCCACGTTCGAGCGCGTGTTCGTCGTGAACGTCGACTCTAAGTTCCGTGCCGTTCGACAGTTCGACAACTCTCCGCGCTAATTCTTCTGGGCTAAGGATGTTGGGAACTTCAGTAACAAGGTCGCGAACGACTCCGACTGCCTCGACGCCCGGTCGGACGTCGTCAAGGAGTGGGGCATGACGCGAGACCAGCGTGAGGTCAGAGATCACCGCTGGGCCATCACCACTCTTGCGCGTCATCGTCTTGAGCGAACCCAGGAGGGATCCTTCGGCAATCGCCGTTGCCTCCGCGGTGGATCGGGATGGAATATTGACGACGACGTGTCCAGAGAGCGTTCGTGTTGCCGTCGCGGCGGCGTATCGAAGGTTGGAAATCCGGTTCGGACCAGACCCGAAACCGACGACCGCGATTGTGCGATAGTCACTCCACTGAGGCGCGGGCAAAACGGACGTGGAATCCATTCCGCCGTCGAAACCGACACGGTCGATTGCGTCGCTCAGCCACCGGCCCAACTTTCCGCGAACGCCGTGGGACACCTCGCCGTTCGCGTCTTTTATCGCGACGAGAACTAACACGTCAGCCGGAACAAGTGAACGAGAGTGTGAAACAGTGGTCATGCCTCCAGCGTAGGCGAGACGCGTTGGATACCGACGTAGCATGGAGGTATGAGCGCGGGACGACTGGTGTATCGAGAAATGGGTATCGATGTACCTCGCGGTTTGCCGCTCGTGATTTTGCTCACAGGGTTCATCGACGCCGGTCGGTCGGTTGCAACGGCGGCACGCCACCTCATCGATTCGACAACTCACGAGCGCGTGTGGGTGTTCGATAACGATGAGCTGCTCGACTATCGTGCCCGTCGCCCAACCTTCACGTTTGAACAGACACGCTTGACGGATTACCGTCCGCCGGAACTTGTGCTGAGACTGGTGACCGATGAACTGGGCGTGCAATTTCTTTTACTGACCGGATACGAACCGGACTATCGATGGGAAGCAGCAGCAGAAGCTGTCGTGACTGCGATTGAAAAGTTTGAAACCTCAGAGACGATGTGGGTCCACGCGATCCCGATGCCTGTTCCACACACGAGACCGGTTGGGATGACCGTGAGCGGCAATCGAGAAGACTTGATCGAACAGTATTCAGTCTGGAAACCGACAACTGAAGTGCCGGGCACCTTCGTTCACCTGGTCGAGTTCATGCTAACCAAACTGGAACACCCTGTTGCCGGTTTTGTGCTGTTGATACCCCACTATCTTGCGGATGCCGAGTACCCAGCTGGGACGCTTGCAGTAGTCGATGCGATCACCACGGGCACGGGAATATCGCTGCAAACCGACGCGTTGAGAGAGACGGGTCGGGAGTTCCTCACGGGAATTGCTGATCAAGTTGCCGACAACGACGAACTCGCGAAACTCATCACGAATTTGGAAAATCGTCACGACACATACATGCTCGACAACCCGACTCCGTCTCCGTTTGTCGACGACGAAGGACAGTTCCCCAGCGCCGAGAGCATCGCGACCGAGTTGGAAAACTTCTTGAGAACTCACGGTAACTCGGACGACTAGTCGACCGTGGTAACCTGTCAACTGAAAGACCCCGAGTCAGCGGCCTAGCCGATTTGACACGGGGGTTTCTACTGCCCGAAAGAGGAAATCTTCATGGCTGACGCCCCCCGACTTTTCAACATGTTCAATCGCAAGAACAAGGATGAAGAGTTTGTTCCTGCGAAGTCTGCCGCAAAGTCTGCCGCCAAGCCTGCTGCTAAGCCTGCTGCAAAACCCGCAGCGAAGGCTGCCGCAAAACCCGCAGTAAAGCCTGCCGCCAAGGCTCCCGCAAAGCCTGTCGCGAAGCCGGCCGCCAAGGCTCCCGCAAAGCCCGCCGCAAAGCCCGCTGCGAAAACTCCACCGAAGACGACTGCAAAAACGGCGGCGAAGATGGTTCCTTCATCTGCAAACGGCGCGAAAGACTCAGGGATTGATGACGCAGATCTAATAGGTGACGAAGAGTTCGACGTCGTCCTAGTGGTTGGCGACGACAACATTATCGAGGTCGAAGACACCAGCGTCCCGGCCGTAGACGAGGTAATCGAGCTCACGGACGACGAAGCAGAAGACGTCAAGACGGCACTCACGGCGACGTTGCCAGCGGACGCAATCCACATTTCCTCGGGTGACGACGAGATTCCATCGGTGTCCACAATGATCACGGGCGCGACGGCTGACCCGGTCAAGGACTACCTCAAGCAAATTGGGAAGGTTGCGCTCCTCAACGCGGAACAAGAAGTCACTCTCGCACTGCGAATTGAGGCCGGTTTGTTCGCGGAAGAGAAGTGGGCCAAACTCTCGGGAGCCAAGCAAAAGAGCCGCGAAGGCCGCGAGTATCGGATTATTGCGGATGACGGTGAGCGTGCAAAGCGCCACCTTCTCGAAGCCAACCTTCGACTCGTCGTCTCGCTTGCAAAGCGTTACAC
>WLEN01000139.1 GCA_009704225.1 Actinomycetota bacterium
CCTCGGGAGTAAACGACGCCGGACAGTTCCAACAGGTCGTTCGCCGTGTCGTCGGCCGCTGGGTCAACACCCAGCACCGCCGACGTCCCATGATTGTTCCGATCGTGATCGAGGCGTAACCATGATTCTTGCTGCCGGCGCATCCGAGTCGACAAGTGTCGCCTTGGCCGAAATCGGCATCATGCTTCTCGCGCTGGGAATCCTCGCCTCGGTTGCCGTCCGGCTCACGATTTCCGTCGTCCCGATGTATTTGGGAGTCGGTTTGGCGTTGGGAAACGGCGGAATCGCACCCCTGAACTTTAGTGAGGACTTCCTTGCTATCGGCGCTCAACTGGGCGCAATCCTGCTATTGCTTATGTTGGGCCTCGAACACTCCGGACCGAATCTGGTCGAAGGTGTCCGTGAGCGAAAATCAACGGGTCTCATCGACATCGCGGTCAACGGAATCCCGGGTGCAATCGCCGGGTTGCTGTTGGGGTGGGGGCCTGTCGGTGCTCTCGCACTCGGTGGAATAACGTACGTCAGTTCATCAGGAATCGCCGCACAGATGATGCGGGAATTCGGGTGGAACCGATCTGAGGTTTCCCGTCGCGTGACAACTGTCCTCGTGATCGAGGACCTCGCTCTCGCGCCCTACCTTCCGCTCTTGTCGACACTCGTCGCCGGGCTCGGAGTTGTCGCCGGGGTTATCTCGGTCGGAGTCGCTTTGGCAGTGACGGTCGTCGCACTTGTAATCTCGTTGAAGGGCCAAGACGCGTTCGGTCGAATCCTCAACACCAGTTCGCAAGGTGCTCTGCTGCTCACGGTGTTCGGAATCGCTCTCGCGGTAGCGGGATTTTCGGAAATGGTCGGATTCTCTTCCGCGGTTGCCGCGTTCCTCGTCGGGCTAATTCTGACGGGTGAGGTCGCCGAGGCGGTGCGCCGGCGGTTGTCCCCCCTGCGCGACCTTTTCGCGGCAATCTTTTTCGTCTTTTTCGGTCTTGGCGTGAATCCAGCCGATATCCCGCCCGTCCTTCCACTCGCCGCCGCACTCGCGGCGCTCGGCATCGCAGGAAAAATGTTCGTGGGTTGGTTCATCGCTCGAGGGATGTCTGATCCTTTCGCATGGAAACGCGCGGGTGCGTTTCTCGTCCCACGAGGGGAATTCTCGATCCTCATTGCGGCTCTGGCTGCAAGCACCGTTTTCGGCCCGTATCTGCAGGCCCTCACGATGGCGTACGTGTTGATCACCTCGATCGCGGCCTCGTTGTTGCTCCGCTTTTTTCGGAGCGGACTCGAACGAACCTAACCCGCGCACCGTCGCGGGTTAAGGGTGTCGCACCCGTGTTTTCGGGGTGCTCGCGGGTAGCCTCAAACCATGGCTGGACCGTCGCGCTCGAAACCGAGTAACGCGCGGAAAGCGGCACCCACTCGTCGGCTTCCGCAGGCTACCGCGCGCCCGGTTCGTCCGGCCGGCCCCAACTTTTTCGTCGTCATTTGGATGGGCCTCGCTCACGCCGCGGGTGCGACCTTCCGCTTGTTCCTCTCGAACAAGGTCGAAAAGGACGAACGACGAGACGGACTTCCGTTTTTCCTCATCGTTTTGGCGGGAATCGGGGCAACGGTCGAATGGTTCGTCCCCACGGTCGAATGGGTTCGTCTTGTCGAAGAATCGACGGTTGGCGGGTTGTTCGGGCGAATTGCGTTCGGGCTTCCGGTTGTGCTCGTGCTGTTCGCCGCGTGGCTGTTTCGCCATCCGACTATCGACGCAGACAATCGCCGAATCGCCGTCGGTCTCGGACTGTTCGTGCTGTCGTGCTCGGCTCTCGCACATGTCGCGGGGGGAATGCCTCAACCGTCCAACGGAATCCCCGGGATCGCCGCCGCGGGTGGGGTTATGGGCTGGCTCGTTGCGAACTGGTTGACCGCCACCGCCACAGCCTGGGTCAGTGTTCCTCTGTTCTCGATTTTGATCCTCGTGTCGGCACTCATCGTGACGAAAACGTCACCGACTCGAGTGCTCGAACGCATTCGCGACCTCGGCGAATATCTCTTTGTGCACGCACCACGCCCGGCGACAACCGAGACGGGTGCGGTTCCGACGGGCGACCTGTCAAGCGTGACGAGCCACAGCGACCTCGGAGACGGCCGCCCCTGGTGGACGATTCGCAAGAACGCCAAACCGAAACCGTTCGACACCCCCGTCGAATCGGAGGCTTCGGCGACCGACCTCATCAAAGATATGTTCGCGGCCGAAGAAGCGGCTCGGCAATTCAATGCCGCCGAAGCCGCCGCGACCACCCCTGACGACATCGCGACCGACAAGATTCCTTTAACCGAATCGACGGCACCGCTCGACAACGTGGCGACGGGCGACCACCCGCGTTCGGCCCCGGTTCGCTCTGGACGGCCCTATGCGCTTCCCAAGGACACGGTTCTCGTCAAGGGGGCACCCCCGAAAGGTTCGTCGCCCGTCAATGACAAGGCCATCGCGGCGATCACCGACGTACTCACCCAATTCGGTGTCGATGCGACGGTCACCGGCTTCACTCGCGGACCTTCCGTCACGCGATACGAGGTCGAACTTGCGCAGGGCGTCAAGGTCGAACGTGTCACCGCCCTTTCGCGCAATATCGAATACGCGGTCGCGTCCAACGAGGTCACCTTCCTTACCCCAATCCCCGGCAAGTCCGCGATTGGTATCGAGATTCCCAACACCGACCGTGACATCGTCACTCTCGGTGACGTCTTGCGTTCGCCCGCGGCCATCGCCGCGCGCCACCCGATGTCGATCGGCGTCGGAAAAGACGTCGAGGGCCAATTCGTCATCGCGAACCTCGCAAAGATGCCCCACCTCCTCGTGGCGGGTGCGACGGGCGCCGGTAAGTCGTCCTTCGTCAACTCGATGATCACGTCGTTGCTCATGAAGGCAACGCCGGCCGAAGTTCGCATGGTTCTCATCGACCCCAAGCGCGTCGAGCTCTCGGCGTACCAGGGTGTCCCGCACCTCATCACGCCGATCATCACGAACGCGAAAAAGGCGGCCGAGGCGTTGCAGTGGGTCGTCAAAGAGATGGACATGCGTTACGACGACCTGCACTCGTTCGGGTTCAAGCACATCGACGACTACAACCGCGCCGTCGCCGAGGGCACGGTAAAGATTC
>WLEN01000014.1 GCA_009704225.1 Actinomycetota bacterium
GAGTAAACCGGCGGTGATGGCCGAGAGGTGAAGGGCTTTTCCCTTGAGAATGAAGACGTTTTGCCAGGTCAACACGTAGGCGACGACGACGAGGATCACGACGGCACTCGCGCCCGTCAAACCGAAGAGCGTCGCGAGGTACCGAAACGGTGAGTCGGCGAGCCCGTGGCTGACGCGCCCCCACCCAAAGCCTCCCCACGGGAACTGTGCGGCGATAGCTTCGCGGGCGACCCACGCCGCCGCGACGAAAAAACCACCGAGCAGGCGGCCAGAGACAGTGTGTAGGTTCAGCGTGTCGACACCTCGCCAGGCCGCTCCGATTGCGATGCCGCCGACAGCGAATAAAACAGTTTGCAAACCGACGAGTCCTAACCATGGCGCGAGCCCGAGATAGACGGAGACCCACTTCGCCACGGCTCCGTAGTACACGAAACCAGTCACGGCGCCGAGGATTATCGATTGTCCAATCGTCACGCGCCGAAACGCGAACACCATGAGAGGGACGCCGACGAACAAAAGCGGCCAGATTCCGGGCTGCGGGAAGGCCAGGCTCGCGATGAATGAACCCAATCCGGCTTGAACGAGGCGGAGGACGAAGGCTTTCACAGCTTCAGCCTATTCGCTAGAGCGTTGCGGAATCGGCGACGATTCCCCGCCGAATGAGCGGAATGGTGTCGCGGGCGATTGTGGCCAGCGCGGGCTCCGCGACGTGAGAAATCTGGTCGAGCGAGTCGATCACCTGTTTGGCCCAGCGAACAAAGTCTCCGCCGGCGAGCCCGCACTCGCGAAGCACGTCGTCGAGGCGTTGACCCTTGGCCCAACGCTGAATTCCAAGGGCGAGTCCAAATGCGAGTGGTGGCGTGATCTCGAGGTCCTCGGCGGTCTCGGCGTCGCTCAGCGAATCCCAAATGCGTTCCATGGCCGTCGTCACGTCGCTGAATGACCCCTTGGGGATTCGCATGTTGATGTTGTTGTCGTCATCTCGACGCGATTCGTACATGACCGTCGACAGGGCGGCGGCCAGAAGCGGGCCGTCAAGCCCTTCCCACAGCCCCGCTCGCAGACATTCCGCAATCAGAAGGTCGCGCTCGCCGTAGATGCGCTTGAGGGCCGCCCCGGCGTCGGTCAGCGTGTATTCATCGCCGTCCTGGACAAGATAACCGTGAGCGTGCAGAACGCGGCACACGCGGTCGAAAACGCTCGCGATTGCACCCGTCTTGTTCTTGATCTGGTTAGCGATGCGGTCGGTCTGACTCTGCAGTTTCCAGAATCGCTCACCCCAGCGGGCGTGCTTTTCGCGATCGGGGCACGGGTGGCACGAATGTTTCCGCATCCGACTGCGCAGTTTTTCGATGTGGTCGGCGCGTTTCTTGGCGACGGCGTGGGGCGTGTGTCCGCCCCGTTCGTTTTTGCCCTCGAGATCGGTCAGTTCGCGACGAATCTTGGAATACTCGCGAAAATCACCGAGGTGACAATCCATCGCCTCGGAATACTCGGTGAGTGACTTCTGGTTCTGTCGAACGGTCACCGACAGGTCAACCACGGCTCGGTCAGCCTGGAACTGTGCAAAGGACTGTTCGAGAATCTCACGCGCCGTGTTCCGCCCGTAACGTTCGATGAGGTTGACCGCCATGTTGTAGGTCGGCACGAAACTCGAATACAGCGGATACGAGCGGCGCGAGGCGAGCATGCCCAGCGCATGCGGATTCATCCCGTCGCGCCAGATGATGACCGAGTGACCCTCGACGTCAATGCCGCGACGGCCAGCTCTACCTGTCAATTGGGTGTACTCCCCCGGGGTTATCGCGACACGCGATTCGCCGTTGTACTTGTCCATCTTCTCAAGGACCACACTCCGAGCAGGCATGTTGATACCGAGGGCGAGTGTCTCGGTGGCGAAAACCAACTTGACGAGTTTGCGCCGGAACAAATGCTCGACGATTTCCTTGAACACGGGGATCAACCCGGCGTGGTGCGAGGCAACGCCCGCCATGAGCGAGTCTTCCCACTCGTGGAAACCGAGCGACGATAGGTCTTCTCCCGACAAGTGCGCGGTGCGATTTTCGATGACCGATCGAATCTCGTCGCGTTCCTCGACCGTCGTCAAGACCTCACCCGAGAACAATACGTCGCGAACCGCGTTGTCACAGCCTTTACGGGAAAAGATAAAGAAGATGGCGGGAAGCATCGTGTGGTCGGCGAGCACCGACGCGATATCAACCGGTGCTGAACGGCGCTCGCGGGCATCCCCCGGTCGAGCGCGGTTTCGGGAGAACGATCGACGGCCATGGCCACCCGATTGGGGACCGCCAAATCGTTGCTGTCCGCGACCGAGGCCCTGTACATCTCGATGAATCCGCGGCGGGTTCTGGAATTCGCCACCCGGCTCGAACAACTCGTAAAGTTCCCCGCGAGCGTATACATGCTGAAACAGCGGTACGGGTCGGTCTTCCGAGACGATGATGTCGGTGTGACCGCGAACGGCGGCCAGCCACTCGCCGAATTCCTCGGCGTTCGACACGGTGGCCGACAGCGACACGATCGAAACATCTTGAGGCAAGTGAAGAATGACTTCTTCCCACACGGGTCCGCGGAACTTATCGGCCAGGTAGTGAACTTCGTCCATGACGACGAAGCGAAGGTCTTTGAGCAGGTCACTCTGGGCGTAGAGCATGTTGCGCAAGACCTCGGTCGTCATGATGACGATGCGCGCGGTCGGGTTGATACTCGTATCGCCGGTCAACAGTCCGACCTCGTCAACACCATAGATTGCCTGCAGGTCCTGGAATTTCTGGTTCGATAGCGCTTTCATTGGCGTCGTATAGAACGTTTTGTCGGTCATCGTCTGCTGGGACAGATACACCGCGTAATCAGCAATGATCGTTTTGCCCGCCCCGGTCGGTGCGGCAACGAGCACTCCCCTGCCCTTGTCGAGCGATTCGCACGCCTTCAGTTGAAACGGATCAAGTGGGAACGGTTGCGAGCGACGGAATTCGTCGAGGGTGACCGACACTACGCCAGCGCCTTGGCCGCTTTTTTGGCCTGACGCTTGTCATGAATCCACGCGATGAAGGCGGCGAGGAAGTACAAACCCAACATCGGTATTGCAAGAAGAAACATCGAGATGACGTCGGCGGCAGGGGTTGCCAGCGCCGTGAACGCCGTGATGCCGACGACGGCCCACCGCCAGCCCTTGATGATTGATTTAGCCGATAACACTCCCGTGAAGTTGAGCAGAACGAGGAACACGGGAAGAACGAAACCGATTCCGATCGCGATGACGAATTTGATGGAGAAGTCGAGGTAATACTTCGCGGTGAGGAGCGTGGTCGACCCGTCTGGCGCAAAACTGGTCATCAATTCGACAACGTGGGGAAACAGCCACCAGCCCGTGCCGCAACCCATAAGGAAGAGCGGAATCGCGGTGAGCAGGAATCCGAACGCGAAGCGCTTTTCGCGCCTGACGAGTGCCGGTGTGATGAACGACCATATTTGCCACAGCCAGATTGGGCTTGAGGCGACGATACCGATCGTCAAAGCGATTGAAATCTTGGTGTCAAATGCTTCAGAAATCGACGTGTAGTTGATCTGTGCCACGCGACCACTGGTGTGTGCGACGTCCATCAGGGGTGCCGCGAGCAACGACCAGACCACGTCGGCAATGAGAAAACCGCCAATCGATGCGACGAGGATAGCCAGTGCCGCCTTGACGAGCCGACCTCGAAACTCGACGAGATGCTGGCCGAGCGACATGCGCCTCTCGGAGTTTCGAGCCATTGTTACTTAGACGGCGTCTTCTTCGAGTCGTCGTCTTTGGGGGACGTCATCTCGTTCCGGAAAATTTTCAACGATTCCGCGAGGCTTTTCGCGAGGCCGGGAAGCTTGGGGGCTCCGAAGACGAGAAGGATGACGACGAGAAGGATGAGGAAGTGCCATCCGTTGAGGTTGCCGAGCATGCTGAACTCCTTGCGTTGTGTTGTCAGTCTATCGCTGACTAGCTGTTTTGAGCGTACGCGGTGAGAGCGTTACGGGCGAATTCGGACACAGCCGAGCGGGTAGTTGCGGGTGCTTCGATGGCAGCGATGCCTGAGAGCACGCTAATCATTCGAACGGCGGTCCCCTCGTGCGAGAACGGCAACGTAAGCCGCTTACGTCCACCGGTCTCGACGGGCTTGACGCCGGGGCGTAAATAGGGCGCGATAAGTGGCAACGCTTCGGGGTCGATGACGAGGTCGACGAGAAGGTCGTCCTCGCTTTCACTGAACAGTGACGACGTCAGCGTCAGGGCGTCGATCGACCGCGGTTCGATGGGCGTGTCGAGCAACACCAGGTCTTCCATGCTGTCGAGGTTGAAGGTCCGGATGTCCTCTCGCTGCAGGCAATAGCCCTTGAGGTATCGCTGCCCACCCTCCAAATCCTGGCGGTATGGGTCAACATCTCGATCCCCACGCTCACCTTGATTGTTCGTGTAGGTGAAGCGGATTCGAACGCCCTTCTCGATCGCATCCTGGATGCTGTTCGCCGTGGGGTTGTTCTCGTCGATTTCGACAGCGAAGGCGTCGGTGACCGCGTTCGAATCAGGGCCTCGCAGTTTGGCAACCAGTCCGTCGAACTCGGGAATCCGTCGGTAATACGGGTGCGCCTTGAGCAGTTCGAGACCCGCAAGGAACACCGCGCGCTGCTTCGCGCTGAACGGTGCGGGGACGTGCATCACCTCGGCAACTGTGAGGATGATGACCTCGTTTTCTTCGAACTCATCCCAGTCGATGTTGAACAGCTCGGTGTCGAAGTTATAGCGTGCTTCGTTAGCTCCGCCATCACACGCGATGGTCTTTACGGCGTCGGCAACACGTTCGGGCGTCGTGCTGAATTGTTTCGCGACCTCGGCAACGGTGACCGATCCGCGCAAGAGCACGAACGGCACGATGGCGAGGAACAGATTGAGACGGTCGCGAGCGCTGTCTCCAGTTGGTCTAGCCATGGTCGCTCACCAGCCGTTCGAGTCGTGCGACGACGGCGTCCCGCAGCGACGGCGGTGACAACACAATCGCTTCGGCCCCATATTCGCAGAGTTCGTCGGCAAGAACCGCCTCGTCGAGATAGTGAACCGTGTAGATGTCTCCCTTGATTGTGGTGCTTCGGCGGTTCGCGAGAGCAACCGATGCCTTTGTTCCCGGCGTCACCCGAATCGTTGCGTGAAGCGAATCCCAGAGTTCGTGGAGGTGTTCCACGAACAGTCCCGCTGCACGCGTGTCCGGTTTCTGAGCCGGTGACGCGTTCGAAACTGATAAAACCTTTCCCACTATTCGCCTTAGAAGGAAGGTCCGCTCAGCGCCCCGATCGTGATCAAACGCGAGTAGGTGCCACCGGCCGTCGTAGTTGACGACGGACAGAGGGGTCACGGTTCGAACCTCGTATTTCGCTTGACCTGGTTTGAGATACGGAAACCGGACGACCAGATTCTTGTGAATCGCCTCTGAGACCGCGGGATATGCCGTGTCGTGAGTGTCGATTCGCGGAGCCAGGCTTGCCGCTGCGGAATCGATACCATCCGCCGCCAACAATCGCAGTCGTGCTTCGCTCGCTTCGACCGAATGCGCGCTTTCACTCCACACGGCGCTCGCCGCAGTCAACAGCGACAACTCGGCGGCGCTGAACGAAAACGTGTATTCGTCCGATGGTATGAAATAGACCGCGTCGGCAGGGTTCTCGGGTTCTGACGTCTTGAGCGGGATGCCCATCGACTTGAGTTCGTCTTTGTCGCGTTCGAACTTCTTGTTCAGTGAGTCGGTCGCACCGTTTTCACCGAATTCGTCGCGGTAACCACGAACGTTCGTGAAGATGTCAGCTTTGGACATCCCGCGGTCGGATGGAAGAAGCGCAAGTAGGAGGCAAAAGAGTCGTTCTTCTGCGGAAACCACTGCGTCGTATTTGTCCACCACAACGCCACTCTAATTGTCGCAACTCGCCAAATCGTGACATTTCCTTGAGAGCAAAACTATTTTGTGCCGAGAATATCGATGACAAAGATCATCGTCGCGTTCGCGGGGATGCTCGTCGGTTCCTGTCCGGACGGGTAACCCTCCGACGGCGGGATAGTAACGAGGACTCGCGAGCCGACCGTCTGGCCGATCAACGCCTTGGCAAAGCCGGGGACGACCCCGACACCGGCGTTGTCGATGAACGACTGGGCGATTAGATCCGACGGTCGATTCATGTCCCACGTGGAATCAAAGACCACGCCGCCCCAGACAACTCCGGTGTAGTGCACGACGACCGTCTGGCCTTCGGAGACGATTGATCCATCGCCCTTTGTAAGGGTCGAGATTCGAAGATCCGTCGGAGGCTCAATGTTGGGGACCGCAATGCCCGGACGCCCGTCTGGCGCGGTTGTCACGGCAGGCATGCCGTCCTGGGCGAACTGCGGAAGGCCACTCGCCGAGTGCGGGTAAACGCCGATGACATCGAAGACAACAACCATGGTGTCGGTCGGATCAATGCCAATCGGGCCTTGGTCTCCAAAGATGTCTCCGATGGTTCCCGTGAGGACGAACCGTTCGCCCGCCCGGTGGCACAGGAACGAGTCGCTCAACGCGTTTGTGCCAGCTTCGATCGGGATTCGCTGGGCAGGTGCACCGTTCGCCCCGTATTCGGTTGCTTGGATTACTGTCTGGTCGACGCCGGCGGAAAGGGTCGCCTCGAAATCGACGTAACTGCCAGATTCGATGATGTCCCCCGAGCCGGGAATCACCGTTGCGGTGCTTGCATCACGGCCAACGAACGGCGTTGGGAATTCGACTAGGGGCGGCTGTCCGAATGGGCCGGACGCCGACACAAGACTCGCCGAGCCTTCCCCTAGTGGATTGTTACACGAGTCGCTCGCGGGTGAACAGCCAACGAGGACAACGGCGGAGAGTGCGGCGACAAGCGCCAGAGCAACGGGGCGAGCAGTGAAACGCACGGGGACCTCTTTCGACACGGTCAGTCTATTCGCCGCGTCGCCGAGCGTTCTCAGCGAGGGACTCGGCGTCACGAACGGCACGGCGAAGTCGCTTTTCGGACTGTTCGCGATCGCCGACGGCCCCGGGTGTCCAGGTCTCGATGTCGGAATCCTCGAACTCGGGTTTCGTGCGCCGTTGTGCCTTGGGTGGGACGACTCCGGGTGACAGGCGGCGGCTCGTGACGAGAAAACCGGTGTGGGCGACCATGCGGTGGTCGGGGCGCACAGCGAGTCCCTCGACGTGCCATCCGCGAACTAGCGTCTCGGTCGACTCGGTTCGCGTGAATCCGCCGTGGTGTCGAATCGCTTCGACGGTGCGGGACATCTGTGTCACGGTCGCGACGTAGGCGACCATGACGCCACCGGGTGCGAGGATCTCGCCCACCGCATCGACACATTCCCAAGGGGCCAACATGTCAAGCACGACGCGGTCGACCTCACCCGCACTGAAGGTATCGGGGAGCGATTCGACGAGGTCGCCAACGATGATGCGGTGGTTGACCGGCTTCTCACCGAAATAGCCTTCAATGTTGGACGCGGCGATGTCGGCAAATTCCTCGCGACGTTCGAACGACGTCACTGACCCCGACTCCCCCACCGCCTGAAGCAGAGCCAGACTCAGTGCACCACTTCCGACGCCGGCCTCGACCACAACCGAACCGGGAAAGATGTCACCAAATGTGACGATGTGAGCCGCATCCTTCGGATAAACAATCGCGGCACCGCGCGGCATCGACATCGCAAAATCGGTGAACAGTGGTCGGAACGCGAGGTATTCGGTGCCGTGCGAATTTGCGACAACGGAACCGTCGGTCAGGCCGATCATGGTTTCGTGAGCGAGGACTCCCCGATGGGAATGCAACTCACCGCCCTCGACGAGCGACACGGTGTGATGACGACCCTTTTCGTCGGTGAGTTGGACGCGGTCACCCCACTGGAACGGGCCACGACGTGGTCGTTTCACGCACGCGCCTTGGTGAAAACTTCGCGAATGTGCGATACATCGCGGCCGACCATCGTGTGCCAAATGGTGTAGTTCTCGCTCTCGGAAAGCGGTACATGTAGCGGAAGCGCGATGGTCACTGCCCCCGCTGCGACAGCACTCGCCGTTCCCGGCACGGAATCCTCAAGGGCGACACACTCGGTCGCGTCCACACCGACCAGTGCGGCTCCCATGACATACGGCTCGGGGTGCGGTTTCGAATGAGTAACGTCTTCACCGCAGATGACTCCCGAGAAAAAGCCGACCTCGTCCGCCACGAAATTCGCCGTCGTGCGGTACGACATCGTCACAATGACCTGCGGAATCCCTGCGTCGTGGATGCTTCGAATGAGTTCGAGTGCTCCCGGACGCCACGGGATCTGCCGAGCGTTCATTTCGTCTACTTCGTCGACCATACGCTGAACGATTGCGTCTACGGGCATGTCAACACCGCACTGTTGGAGGTGCTCTGCCGCATTGGTCAACCCTGCACCGATAAGGGCGAAACCGTCTGCTTCTGACCAAGTGCCGCCGAATTCTTCGACGAGACGCTGTTCAGACAGAAGCCAGTACGGCTCAGAGTCGATGATTGTCCCGTCAAGGTCCCACAACACGGCCTGGGGGTTCGTCGCACTCACGTCGTTGAGTCTAGACGCGTCTATTGTTGAAGACGAACAGGAAGGTCGTCGATGTCAGTGTTCTCTGCGAAAACGGGTCGCCCGCTGATCGTTGCCTTCGAGGGATGGAACGACGCAGGTGACGCCGCCACGAGCGCGGTTCGGGCGGTAATTGCCCGGTATGCACTTGATTCGACATTTTCGGTCGACACCGAGGTCTATTACGACTATCAGCAGGTCCGTCCGACCATCGAATTCACCCCCGACGAGGGTCGTCGGATCAACTGGCCGACCGCCACGATGTTTTCCCCCACCGACATTTCGACGAGCGTTCACGTGTTGCTCGGAACCGAACCATCCCGTTCGTGGCCCACTTTCGCGGCGACGTTCCTGGACGAAGCACTCGCGGCTGACATCACCGGCGTCATTGTGGTGGGGGCGGCGCTCGCCGAAGTCCCTCACACGAGACCAATCGAGGTCGGTCGCACGAGTGACAACGCCCAAGTGCGCGAACTCTTGGACTGCGAACGGTCACAGTACGAGGGTCACATTGGCATCACGACGGTCATCGCCCAGTTCGCCGAACAGGTCGGTATTCCGACGGTGTCGCTGTGGGCGGGCGTCCCCCACTATGCGCTGCACTCGCCGTCGCCGAAGGTGACCCTCTCACTCGTGACCGAACTCAACACGATTGCGGACCTCGACATCGACCTCGCTGAATTCGAGACTCAGGCCAAGGAATGGGAAGAGTCGGTCGACGAAATCGCCGAGGGCGATGAAGACATGAGCGATTACATTGCGCGACTTGAAGAAGACCGTGATGCCGCAACGGGACCCGAGGCGTCGGGCGACGCCATCGCCGCCGAATTCGAAGAGTTCTTGCGCAAGAGCGACGAGGGTCCGAAAGGCTCTTAGGGCTGGATGACGCCAATCGTCAACAAGACGAGAATCGTCCCGCCGAGCGCGATTCGATAAAGAACGAACGGCAGGAAACTGTACTTCTTGAGGTAGTTCATGAGGAACGCGATGATCGCGAGTCCGACAACAAAAGCGACGGCGGTCGCCGCACCGATCTCGTACCACGTGAACGGGATGGTCGGAATCGCTCCTTCACCGCTGATTTGGTCTTTGATGGCGCTGTACGTCTCATAAATGCCGCTCGCGAGCACAGCGGGGATGGCCAAGAGGAATGCGAATCGCGCTGCTGCTGCACGATTGAATCCGAGTGCGCGGGCCATCGAGATGGTCGCTCCTGAACGCGAAACGCCGGGAATGAGCGCGAGTGCTTGGGCGAGCCCAATGGCGACTCCCTGAGAGAGTTTCATATCGGCGAGGACGCGGTCTGTTCGCCCTGCCTTGTCGGCGATCCACAGGATGATGCCGAATATCACTAGCACCGCCCCGATCAGCCACAGCGAACGGAACGTCTCGCGAATCGTGCCCTGAAACACCAGGCCGAGGACCGCAATCGGAATCGTTCCGCCGATAATGAACCAACCGAGCCGAGCCTGAACGCGCTGCTCGGGGGTCAAGAAGCGACCAGCTCCGCGGCGGCGCGAAAACACCGACAGGAACCACGAACGGATGATGTTCGCGATGTCCTTGCGGAAATACAGCAGAACGGCGAGTTCCGTGCCAATCTGCGTGATTGCGGTGAATGTAGCACCGGGGTCTTCCGCGCCGGGCATCACCAAACCCGCGATTCGCAGGTGGGCGCTTGAGGAAATTGGCAGGAATTCCGTCAACCCCTGGATGAGCCCGAGAATCAACGCGGGGACGATGTTGACGTAGTCCAGGGGTGTCATACGCCCATTGTTCTAGTAATCGAGCAGGAAATCAGTCAGGACGCGGTGACCAAAATCGAGCGCGTCGAGCGGCACGCGTTCGTCAACTCCGTGAAATAGCGATGGAAAATCGAGATCGGCGGGCAGGCGCAGTGGCGCGAACCCATAGCCTGCGATGCCGAGCAGCGCGAGAGCTTTGTTGTCCGTTCCGCCCGACAACAGATACGGAAGCATCCGCGCGTCGGGGTCATGAGCCCTCAGAGACTTCGCCATCGCGTCGACGATGGCCGTGTCGAACGTGTTTTCGAGCCCAATGTCCTGGGTCACGATCGAAATGTCGATGTCGGGACCGACAATCTCACGCATCC
>WLEN01000140.1 GCA_009704225.1 Actinomycetota bacterium
GAGTAACCACAGAAAAATGGGGACCATGATGAGGCGAATAAATGAAATGGCATTGGGAACGGTCCAGATGCGATCGATTCCTGTTCGAGCCATTGTGTAATTCTACTCAGAGTGTTGCTCACCCTTTGGTTTAGCGTGCGACGGTGACTCGTCGGTTGTTCGCGCGCCGCGTCGTAGTGACAAACACGGTCAACGTCGGCACAAGATACAGTGCCCACGTGAACAGTTCCAGAAGACTGGGATTAGCGCGATAGCTGAACAATCCGTAGAGCAACGAGCCGAGGATGGTTTCTTTGCCAAGCCAGGCGGTGGCGTCATAGACAGGGGCGCCGGCGGGTAAGAGCCCGACCTCTTGGAATTCGTGAACACCGTAGGCGAGAATCCCCGCTGCGACGACGATGAGAATGACACTCGTCCATTGGAAGAAGATACCCAGATTTATGCGAAGTAGTCCGCGGTAGATTATCCAACCAAGGATCACCGCAACTCCGATTCCCACGAACGCGGTTCCCAGGGCGGGAATGCCGTCACCGGTGGAATTCATCGACGCCCAAATGAAAAGAGCCGTCTCAACGCCTTCGCGCACAACGGCGCTGAACGCGACGACTGCGATGGTGAAACCGCCCTGTGAAAGCCCTGCTTGCATGGAACCCTCGAGAGATCCCTTCAAATTACGAGCGGTTTTCGCCATCCAAAAGATCATCCAGGTCAACAGTCCAGCCGCAACGACAGACAGGGCCCCGACGATGATGGGCTGGATTGTGTCACCCGATCCGGCGAGAACATAAAAGATTGTGGCGCCAGTCCCGAGTGAGACAACTACCGCCGCACCAACTCCCGCCCAAATTCGACCGATGAGGTCGCGGCGATCAACCTTCAGAGCAAAGGCGATGAGTATCCCGACGATGAGCGAGGCTTCTAGACCTTCACGAAGGCCAATAAGAAAATTTGCGAGCACGATTCTCCGATTTTCATTCAGCTGGGTATTTCCCAGTGGAACGAAGTAAGGCTTACCTTACCAAAGATTTGATTACCTCGGCGCGGTACGGTGTTGTCATGCTCAATGCCCTGATTGTGATTGACGTCCAAAATGGTTTCGACGACCCCGCGTTTGGTAAGCGAAACAACCCCGCCTGCGAAGATAACGTCCGTCGACTGCTCACCCATTGGAGAGAAAGCGATCAACCCGTCGTGCTTGTTCGACACGATTCGAAACATCCCGGCTCGCCTCTAGAGCCCGGTCAAACCGGAAATGACCTCAAGCCAGGGATCGATGGCCCCCACGACCTGTTTATCACCAAGAGCACCAACTCGGCCTTCTACGGTTCGCCAGACCTTGACGGATGGCTCAAATCTCGCGGGGTGACACGCGTGACCATTTGCGGCATCACGACGGACCATTGTTGCTCGACGACCGCGAGAATGGCCGACAATCTTGGATATTCGGTGGATTTTGTTCTCGATGCGACGCACACTCACGACAGAACATCGGCCGATGGTTCGGTTATCGTCGCCGACGACGTCGCGCGCGTCAACGCCGCTAGCCTCGACGGAGAGTTTGCCCGTGTCATCACGACTTCAGAGGCAATAAAGGGCTAGTGTCGTCGAATGGCTACCAAAAACACACTTGTCCCCGCCCTTGTCGTTGAGTTCCTCGGAACTGCGCTTCTCGTTGTGGCGCAGATTGGCACCGGGTACGCACTGACCGGTCTCGCGCAGCTGGGAATTCCCCAACTGGTGACCTTCGGTATCGCAATTGTCAGCGCATTTGCGCTCGCAATCGGCATCACCATGGGCGGACCAATCTCGGGAGGACACTTCAATCCGGCCGTGACGATCGCACTCACCCTGACCAAGAACTCTCCAGTAGAACGGGCCCTCCCCTACGTTGTTGCTCAGCTCGTCGGCGGATTTCTTGCCGCTGTGGTTGCCAACTTTTTGTGGGCGGGAACGACCGTCACGATGACGGTCGGAACGCCTCCTATCCCCAACCAACTCGCTAGCGAATTGCTCGCGACCGGCGTACTCATCGGCATTGTTGTAGCAATGGTTCGCCGTAACGGCGGTCAAGGTCTGAACTGGCTGGTTCCCGCGTGGGTGGGAATCGCGATATTCCTTACGCCGACCGGATGCATGGCTAACCCCGCGGTTACCTTCGGGCACATGTTCACCGACTCCTACACCAGCGCGGCACCGGAAGCTGTGCCGTCGTACATCGGAATTCAACTCTTCGCTGCTCTGCTTGTCGCCGGAGTCACCGTGTTTCTCACTCCAAAGTCCGCTGCGAAGAAAGCACTGGCCTCGAAGAAATGATTCAGGTCAGTCGGCGCACCGCGTTGGGATGTGATGCCGAAATCTCGTGATAGACCTGTAGATATGACCGAGGAAGCCAAATACACCGTGATGGGACGGCGCGACGGGATCGAGTTCCGCGCCTATGATCCACACGTGCTCGTCAGCGTGACTGTCCCCGGCAGTTTCGAACTCGCACCAAACTACGGATTTTCCCCTCTCGTTCGCTACATTTCTGGGGAAAACCTCGCCGCGGAGAAAATTGCCATGACTGCTCCCGTTTTTCACGTCGCGGAATCGGATTCCAAGCACACCATCTCGTTTGTGTTACCCCGCGATACCTCGGCCGCGCCGGCACCTGCCCGCGCAGACTTAACGACGCACCAGGTGCCCGCAATCACCGTTGCCGCGGTTCGTTTTGCCGGCGGGTGGCGAGAGGACCGCGTCAAGAGCTACGAAACCGAATTGCATCGAGCGCTATCGTCGATGGCCGTGAAAGAGACCGGCGCGGTGATGTTCGCTCGCTACGACCCGCCGTGGAAGCCAGGTTTTCTCCGCCGCAACGAGGTGCTCGTTCCGGTGGACCCCGCGACTATCCCCCCGATGTAACCTTCGCCCAGTTCGAGGTGGATGTCCCTCGAACCGCATACGAGAACACGGCGGCAACGAGACACAGGGCGGCTCCCCCGAGCCAGGCATAGGTGTACGTGCCCATTGCGTCGCGCACGAGTCCGGCCGTCGTCGCAGCAAAAGCGGCTCCGACCTGATGGGACGCGAACACCCAGCCGAACACGATAGACGCGCGGTCGCCGAAATACTCGCGGCACAGCGCAATCGTGGGAGGAACA
>WLEN01000141.1 GCA_009704225.1 Actinomycetota bacterium
GACAAGGGGTTGCCGGCAAGGGTTCCGCCTACGCCACCCATGTCGACCAGATCGAGGTCGTCACGTGCGAGGGCCTGAGCGGCAAAATCGGCCGAGAGTCCGTAAGCGCCGGTTGGGATACCTCCACCGATTGATTTACCGATAACAACGATGTCGGGTTCAAGGTTCCAGGCGCGCGTTGCCCCACCGTAGCCCGCACTGAAGGTGTGGGTTTCGTCGATGATGAGAAGTGCGCCGTATTTGCGGGTGAGTGCGCGAACACCGTCGTGATACCCCTCTTCGGGTAGAACGATCCCAATGTTCGTGAGAGCGGGTTCAATGAGAACCGCGGCAACATCTCCGTGAGCGAGCTCCAGCTCCAGTGCGTGAAGGTCGTTGAATTCTGCGACGCGACTCGTTTCGAGCACGTCAACTGGCTCACCGACGTTTCCGGGCCGGCTCATGGACTCGCCATTTGGCCCGACCACGATCAGGGACTCATCGACCGAACCGTGATAGCAGTAGGAGTGAAACAGAATTTTCGAACGTCCCGTAAGTGCGCGGACTAATCGAATGACCCAGCGGTTTGCGTCCGTGGCGGTGAGGGCAAAACTCCAGCGGTCCATCCCGAATCGACGTGTCAATTCGGCACCGACCCACTCCGCATCCACGGTCGGAAGCATCGTGGTCAAACCGCCCTGTTCCGAGACGTGACGAACAACTGCCGCCGCCACCTCGGGTGCGGCGTGACCCGCCATCGCTCCCGTGTCTCCGAGAGCGAAATCGATGTACTCGTTCCCGTCGATGTCGCGGATCGTGTTCCCGCGTGCTGAGTCGAAATAAACGGGGAACGACCCGGCCTTCTTGTTCATCCATGTCATTGGCACGCGGCCAAACAGGTGTTCCGCCGAAGCATACGCGGCCTTGGACTTAGGGTGTGTCCTCTCGAAATCGTCACGCTCTCGAGTGAATAGTTCCTCGAGGCGATTGCGGTCGATTTCGGCCATCCGTGCACTTCCTTGTGAATCGTGAATGACCCCAGACTACTGTGCGCGATGGTTCTCGAGCATGTCGTTCAAGAGCGACCACGACTGTCCGAAACGCGGGTGAAGTTCGAACGAGTCGACATCGTCGCGCGCGATCCACTGCAGGTCGGTGCTTTCGAGGTCGTTGAATGCTGGTTCGAAGTGTTCGCGCGTTTCGACAATGACAGTCGTGTACGCCCAGAATCCGAGGTCGATAACATACGTATCGATTGGAATGAGGAGGCTCTCGGGAACTCCGGCTTCCTCATGGGCCTCGCGCATCGCCCCGGCTGTCGCGTCTTCACCGAACTTCAAGGCTCCGCCCGGGATCCCCCAGGTTCCGCCGTGATGCGACCATTCGGCGCGCAACTGCAACAACACGCTGTCGGTAGTGCGGTTCCAGACAAGAACACCGGCCGCACCGAACATCCCCCACACTCGTTCGCCATTTGGGCCGTGGACCCAGTTGTCGCCGAAATCGCGTTGATGCGGAGGGGGAAGGTAATTCACGCGCCGACGCTACTTTCGAGGTCCGCGTTTTTCGCGAACGCGCATCGACACATTGATCGGTGAACCTTCGAAGCCCCAGACCTCGCGAAGGCGACGCGTGATGAATCGACGATATTGCGGGTCGAGGAATCCGGTCGTGAACAAGACGAACGTCGGTGGACGAGTCGATGCCTGAGTACCGAACAAAATGCGAGGTTGCTTTCCGCCGCGAACGGGATGGGGGTGCGCCGCCGCCAGTTCCGAGAGGAAGGCGTTGAGTTTTCCCGTCTGAATTCGGGTGTCCCACGATTCGAGGGCGAGTTCCAATGCCGGCACCAATTTTTCTAAGTGGCGACCGGTCCGCGCAGAAATGTTGACGCGAGGCGCCCATGCCACATGAGCGAGGTCTTGGTCGATTTCTCGCTCAAGATAACGTCGGCGATCGTCATCAAGCAAATCCCACTTGTTGAATGCCAACACAAGTGAGCGACCCGATTCCAACGCCATGTCGATGATGCGAATGTCCTGCTCGCTGATGGGCTCGGTCACGTCAAGAACGACGACGGCGACCTCAGCTTTCTCCAGCGCGGCGGCGGTTCGCAACGACGCATAGAAATCCGCACCCTGCGCCATGTGCTGACGACGTCGAATGCCTGCGGTGTCGACGAAGCGCCACACCTTTCCGCCCAGCTCAACCTGTTCGTCGATCGGGTCGCGGGTGGTTCCCGCCAGTTCATTGACAACGACGCGCTCTTCGCCGGCGGTCTTGTTCAACAGCGACGACTTACCAACGTTGGGACGACCGATGATTGCAACTCGTCGCGGTCCACCGATTTCAGTCTTGGCGACAGCGCTGATTTCGGGAAGGATTGTGAGCACTTTGTCGAGCATGTCGGCAACGCCGCGACCGTGCAGTGCCGAGACGGGCCACGGCTCTCCCAGTCCGAGCGACCAGAGGGCAGCGGCTTCGGGTTCCTGGCGGGCATCGTCCACTTTGTTGCCGACGAGGATGACGGGCTTTTTCGACGCACGAAGCATTGTGACGACTCGTTCGTCGGTAGCAGTTGCACCCACCATCGCATCGACCACAAAAAGCACCGCATCGGCGAGTTCGACCGCGATTTCGGCTTGGAGTGCAACACTTTTGTCGATTCCGCGCGCGTCGGGTTCCCAGCCACCGGTATCTACCAGAGTGAATTTGCGGTCGTTCCATTCGGCCTTATAGGTGACACGGTCGCGGGTGACGCCGGGAACGTCTTCGACCACTGCTTCTCGACGACCAAGAATTCGATTGACGAGCGCGGACTTTCCGACGTTGGGCCGACCGACAATTGCCAAGACCGGAAGTGCGGGAAGTTCAATGACCTCGTCGGTATCGCCCAGATGGGACTCAAGTAGCGAGATGTCTTCGTCATCGAGGTCGTAGTCAGCGAGTCCCTTGCGGAGTGCCTCGGCACGCTGGGCAGCGTCGGCGTCTGTAAGTTCTGACATTCGGTCGACGAGATCGCCAATGTCGTCTTCGTAGTTCTCGCTCATACGTCACTCCCTGCTCGCACAATGTCGACGATTGCCGAGACGGTGTCCGAAAAATTGATGTCCGACGAATCGACGACTGTCACGCCAGGAGCGGCGGTAAAGAA
>WLEN01000142.1 GCA_009704225.1 Actinomycetota bacterium
CTCTGCGAGAAGTTGACCGTCGAGGACGAAAAGAAGTTCGAGGAACTCTGGCGAACTCTGGGTCTTTCGGTTGACTGGTCACAGACGTACCGCACGATTTCCGACGAATCGCAACGAACCGCACAGCGCGCGTTCCTTCGAAACCTTTCTCGCGGCGAGGCGTATCAGGCGGACGCGCCGACCCTGTGGGACATCACGTTCCGCACGGCAGTCGCCCAGGCGGAGCTCGAGGACAAAGAGGTTCCCGGCGCCTACCACCGCGTCTCGTTCCATAAGCCCGATGGCGGAACCATCGACATCGAGACGACTCGTCCCGAGATGATTCCGGCGTGTGTGGCACTTGTTGCCAACCCCGAAGACGAGCGCTACAAGCCGTTCTTCGGCACGACCGTGCGCACGCCGCTGTTCGGTGTCGAGGTACCAGTCCTCGCCCACCCGCTCGCCCAGATTGACAAGGGAAGCGGTATCGCAATGATCTGTACATTCGGCGACGTCACGGACGTCATCTGGTGGCGCGAACTGAGCCTTCCAACCCGCCCGATGCTCGGATTCGACGGCCGCGTCATGAGCGAACCGCCCGCCGGTATCGACACCGACGACCAGCGTGCCGTCTATGCCGAACTCGCCGGCAAGACCGTGTTCTCGGCAAAGGCACGCATCGTCGAGATGCTGCAGGAATCGGGCGAGATGATTGGCGAACCCAAGCCCATCACCCACCCCGTCAAGTTTTTCGAGAAGGGTGACAAGCCCCTCGAGATCGTTACGACCCGCCAGTGGTACATCCGTAACGGCGCCAAGGACGAAGACCTTCGCGCACGTCTCATCGAGCGCGGCCAACAAGTCGACTTCCACCCCGACTTCATGCGGGTGCGTTACGACAACTGGGTCGGCGGACTCAACGGCGACTGGTTGGTCTCGCGCCAGCGCTTCTTCGGTGTGCCCATTCCCGTGTGGTACCCACTCGATGGCGAGGGCAACCCCGTGTTCGACTCCCCCATCGTCCCGACCGAGGACCAACTGCCCGTCGACCCATCGTCGCAGGCTGCGCCGGGATACGACAACGACCAGCGCGGTGTCGCCGGCGGTTTCCTCGGCGAGGTCGACGTCATGGACACCTGGGCGACCTCGTCACTAACCCCGCAGATCGCCGGCAAGTGGGGCGAGGACGACGAGCTCTGGAACCTCGTCTTCCCGTATTCACTTCGGTCACAGGGCCAAGACATCATTCGCACGTGGCTGTTTTCAACCGTTCTGCGCGCCGAACTCGAACACGGCGTTGCGCCCTGGGAACACGCCGGAATCTCGGGATTCATCGTCGACCCCGACCGAAAGAAGATGTCGAAGTCGAAGGGGAACGTCGTGACTCCGCAGGGGATGCTCGACGAGCACGGCTCAGACGCGGTTCGCTACTGGGCGGCATCGAGCCGACTCGGAACGGACGCGGCGTTCGACCCAGAGAACCCCAAGCAGATCAAGATTGGGCGTCGCCTTGCCATCAAGGTGCTCAACGCGGCGAAGTGCGTCTACTCGTTCCCGCACACCGAGGGTGCACCCATCACCGAGCCGATTGACATCGACCTGCTGCGCCGCCTTACCGAGGTCGTGCGCATCGCGACGGAATCCTACGACAATTTCGACCACGCCCGCGCGCTCGAAGTGACGGAACAATTCTTCTGGACCTTCACCGACGACTACCTCGAACTCGTCAAAGAACGTGCTTATCGCAACGAGGTTTCGCCCGAACAGGCATCGGCCGTTGCCGCGCTTCGCCTCGCGATTGACGTATTCCTGCGTCTTCTCGCGCCGGTCATCCCGTTTGCGACGGAAGAGGTCTGGCGATGGACACACGACGGCTCGATTCATATCGCACCCTGGCCAACCGTCTCGGAAATCCCTTTCGAAGGGCCCAGCTCTGGGCTTCTCGATTTGTGTGGAGTCGCCCTTGTCGGAATTCGCGGTGCCAAGACCGACGCGAAGGCGTCGCAAAAGACCGTGGTCACCAATGCCACGATCACCGGCCCGGCACTTCTCGCTGAAGCCAAAGCCGATCTTGCCGCAGTTGGTCGAATCGTGAACCTCACGCTCGTTGAATCCCCCGAGGTTGCCGTCACCGCAATTGAACTCGAGGAAACCGTCGAATAGTTGACCGTGCTGGTCAGAGGACTACAGTGTCACCATGACCGTCACCGTTCGACCGATCGACTCCCGCGACGAAGCTATCTGGCGAGAACTGTTCGTTGCCTACGGGGTGTTTTACGAAACCGAGTTCACCGAACCGCAAATCTCGACCGTGTGGGGTTGGCTGATGGACCCGAGCCACCCGACGAAGGCGTGGGTCGCCGAGATCGACAGCACCGTCGTCGGATTCGGACACATGCGCACCCACTGGGACACATTCACGGGCGGCCCGGCCTGGTTCCTCGACGATCTGTACACCTCGTCGGCGGCTCGGGGTCATGGCGCTGGAACTCACATCATTAACGCCCTGCGGGCTCACGCCAACGCACACGGTGGCGGAACCATTTCGTGGATTACCGCAGACGACAACGTCACCGCTCAGAGCGTGTACGACAAACTCGCGACCCGTCAAACCTGGGTAACCTACGAGATGGGCAGTTAGGCCGACTTTTCCTTGGGGATCTTGCGCTCGATCATGGTCGGGGCAGCCCCGGTATCGACCGATTCCTTGGTGACAATGACCTTGGCAATCAGCTCGGTCGATGGGACCTCGAACATGATGGGGCCGAGAACGTCTTCGAGGATGGCACGAAGACCGCGCGCGCCCGTCCCGCGCTTGACAGCGAGGTCGGCGACCGATTCGAGAGCGTCCTTGTCAAACTCGAGTTCAACACCGTCGAGCTCGAACATCTTTTGGTACTGCTTGACCAACGCGTTGCGCGGTCCGGTCAGAATGTCGATAAGAGCACTGCGGTCGAGCGGCAGAACCGAAGCGATGACGGGAAGTCGGCCGATGAACTCGGGAATCAACCCGAACTTGTGAAGGTCTTCTGGCTGAACCTCGGCGAACAGATTTTGTTGTTCGCCCTTGAGTTGAAGCGGTGCGCCGAACCCGACGCCGTGACGACCGACGCGCTGTGACACGATTTCGTCGAGC
>WLEN01000143.1 GCA_009704225.1 Actinomycetota bacterium
AATGAGTGGGTCAACCAGGCGAATCGTCGATTTCGACGCGCAGCAGGGTTCGTGAACGCAACTCTTCGGGCAGTATCACGCAGAACGCCGGAGGAATGGAGCGTGAAGGTCACCGAGAATGCAACCGAGGTCCACGCGCTCGCAGTGTCATACTCGCACCCCGACTGGATAGTCGGAGAATACATCGAACTGGTCGGAACCGACGAAATACGAGACCTCCTTTCCGCCAATAATGAACCACCGGTTCCGACGCTCATCGCACTCCCCGGTCTTTCGACTCGTCCCGACGGCGTAAAACACACCGAATACTCGCCATACGGTTTTCAGTCCAAAGGCGGATCTCTATCCGATGTCGCGGGTATAGCCGACGGGGTGGTTCGCGTCCAGGACGAAGGCTCGCAACTCGCAGTTTTGGTCATGACTCAGGCGTTCCCCATTCAACCGAACGAGCGCTGGCTTGATCTCTGTGCGGGCCCAGGAGGCAAGACCGCGTTGCTTGCCGCCATAGCAAAACCAGATGGGGTTTCACTCGAGGCAAACGAAGTCCTGCCGCATCGTGCTGAACTCGTGCGCCGGTCGCTCGCGCCGTTCGGTGACAGTATCACCGTGTCGGTCCGCGACGGTCGCGAGTTGTGTGCCGAGAGTCCGAACGCGTTCGATCGAATTCTCGTCGATGCACCGTGCACGGGTCTCGGTTCGCTTCGCCGACGACCTGAGGCGCGATGGCGAAAGCTTCCAGACGATCTTGTCGAACTCGTGCCGTTGCAGCGTGAATTGCTCTCGGCGGCGATCGGCAGCCTCACCGTCGGCGGTGTTGTGGCCTACGTGACCTGCTCGCCACTCGCGGCGGAAACGACAGAGGTCGTCGCCGCGGCTCTGGCAGAACACCCCGAAGCCGAAACGGTGGATACGGGAACAATCCTGTCGAATGTTGCCCCGTCAATCCGAGACGCAGAGCGCGGTCGTGCCGTGCAGTTGTATCCACACCGTCACCACACCGATGCGATGTTCATCCAGTTGATTCGTCGAACGCGATAGCCTGACGCAAATGACCGTTCGAATCAACCCCAGCATTCTCAGCGCTGATTTCGCCAATATGGCACACGATCTCGCGAAGATCGATAACGCAGATTTCGTCCACGTCGATGTCATGGACAACCACTTCGTCCCCAATCTGACCTTCGGGCCTCAAATGGTGGAACGCATCAAGGCGACGTCACCGATTCCACTCGATGTCCACTTGATGATTGCCGACCAAGATCGCTGGGCGCCGGGCTACGCCGAGTTGGGCGCAGAATCCGTCACGATCCACGTCGAGGCAACGAGAGACCCCGTGGGCACTGCCACTGCTATCCGAGCGATCGGAGCGAGAGTCGGATTGGCCCTCAAGCCAGCAACACCGTTTTCGGACATCGAAGAGATCGCTATCCACTTCGATCAGATCCTCGTCATGACCGTTGAGCCCGGTTTCGGAGGTCAAAAATTCATGGCTGACCAGATGCACAAGGTGCACGAGGTCGCTGCTTTCCGAGCAAAGACCGGGACCGACTTCTGGATTCAGGTTGACGGCGGGGTCGACGCACTCACCATTGAGCTGGCTGCCGAGGCCGGCGCTGACACATTCGTCGCGGGGTCGGCGGTCTACGGGACGGACAATCCCTCCTTCGCTATCGAGAATCTCCGTAGGATTGCCCGAGAACATTCACATCACAAGGAGCGCAATGAATAAGCCCGAAATCGAACCTACTCTGGGACCAGAGCCGACGGACCTCGTCATTGAAGACATCACCGTTGGTGATGGTGACGAGGCCACTCCTGGCGGCAACGTCGAGGTTCACTACCTTGGTGTGACGTTCGAGGGCGAAGAGTTCGATGCATCGTGGAACCGTGGGGAAAGCATTGAATTCCCTCTCAACGGGCTGATTCGCGGTTGGCAAGAAGGCATCCCCGGCATGAAGGTCGGCGGTCGCAGAAAACTCGTCTGTCCTCCGATGTGGGCGTACGGTCCCGCTGGAGGTGGCCACCGCCTATCTGGTCAAACACTCGTCTTCGTAATCGACCTGCTCGCGGTTCGATAACCCACCACGGCTGTCTAGTTCGCGCAACCGGCTTTTCGCTCACTTTCATCACAGACGACTAGGAGGCGTATCCCTATGACCACCACCCGGGCCGAGTTCGTGGCCGCGGCTGCGGCTGGTCCCGTCGTGACGGTCATTCGCTCCGTTTTCGTTGATTCGGTTTCGCCCGTCGCGCTGTATTCGCACATCACTGAGGGTCGTCCGGGTACGTTCCTGTTGGAGTCCGCTGAACAAGGCGGGATTTGGTCTCGCTACTCCTTCGTCGGGCTCTCGGCATGGGGCTGTCTCACCGAACGAGACAATTCATCGGTTTGGCTCGATCACGGGCTGTCGGAGGAACGCGCTTTTGGCGGCGCTGTCCCGACCGCAAGACTCGATGCACTTGATGCGCTGTATGCGCGCTGGGCATCACCCGCTCCGACTGAATTGCCGCCATTGACGAGTGGATTGGTTGGTTATCTCGGTTGGGACACTGTGCGCGAACTGGAGGATCTTCCGGATGCTCCGGTGGATGAGTCCGGAGTCCCGGCTCAGTCACTGCTGTTCGTTCGCGACCTGTTGGTGTTTGACCATCGAACATCTCTTCTGCACGTTGCGACCGCAGTTCTTGTCACGGACGACCTCGACCAACTGTGGGAGTCGGCACAGTCTCGACTTGACAGCATCACGGCGAGCCTTCGAACCGCACTGCCACTCGCGCCATTAGCGCCCCCGGAAACCACTGCGCCGAACCCTGCGTTACGGACCGAACACAAGAGATTCCTTGATTCCGTGCTGAGGGGACATCATTTCATTCGTGATGGTGACGTCTTCCAGGTCGTGATCTCTCAGCGATTCGACACGGAAGTCACCGCGTCGAGCACCGACGTGTACCGGATGTTGCGTGCGCTCAACCCGTCGCCCTATATGTACCTGCTCAACCTCGAGAGCGCGGATGGAACTCGGTTTGCCGTGGTGGGTTCGTCGCCCGAAGCGCTTGTCAAGGTGAACAACGGTCGCGTGTTTAGTCACCCCATTGCGGGTAGTCGGCCGCGTG
>WLEN01000144.1 GCA_009704225.1 Actinomycetota bacterium
CTGAAAGCGTGGACCCTTAGAAAGGGTCACCTCACTTCGCTGTGCCATTTGCACTCCTTCGTGCCCGAGTTCAGTTCTGTGGGACTGAACATGTGTTGACTGCCACTTTATAGATTGAGCATAGCGTGTGACAACAATTTCTGTAACAATATCATGAGACTTCTGCCAGAGCTTTCCCTGAGAAGTGCGAGACTCCCCCGATTTTCGAGAGAATGTTCCCTGAACGCTCGCACCTTCGATTTGGGGTGAGGCACGGTCAAATTGTTAATTCCACTCAGATTCAAAGTTAAGAATTACTGGTATCGTTCATCTCAAGTGAACAGCAGCATGAAATGGAGATGCGAAGAAATGAACAACAATTCATCCCGTAAAGCGCTCATCGTGGGTGTTACTGGAATCTCAGGCCAGGTTATTGCCACTCAGCTGATGGATGCAGGGTGGGAAGTGCATGGTTTATCGCGCCGGACGGAAGGACTTCCGGCTGGCGTGCATCACATCAAAGCTGACTTGCTCAACGCCGATGAGGTGAAGACCGCACTTTCGGGGCTGAAGCCGGAAATTGTTTTTATGACCGCCTGGATCAAGAAGGATTCGGAAGCCGAGAACATTGAGGTTAACGGCGCCACCATTCGCAACCTGCTTGCTGGACTGAAACCCGATGGCGGTGTGCGCCACGTCGCACTGCAGACAGGCTTGAAACACTATCTTGGACCGTTCGATAACTATGCGAACGCGGTCATGGCCGAGACGCCTTTCCACGAGGACGAACCTCGACTCGATGTTCCGAACTTTTATTACACGCAAGAAGATGAACTTTTTGCTGCAGCGAAAGATCAGGGATTCACCTGGAGTGTTCACCGTTCACACACCATTTTTGGCTACGCGATCGACAATGCAATGAACATGGTGCTGACTCTCTCGGTCTATGCGGAAATTCAAAAAGCACTGGGCAAGCCCCTCATCTATCCGGGTTCAACCCAGTCATGGAACGGCGTCGTCGACGTGACCGATGCTGACCTGCTCGGCGAGCAGCTTGTCTGGGCAGCGACTAACAAGGCTGGCGAAAACGAAGCGTTCAACATTGCGAACGGTGATACTTTCCGGTGGCGTTGGATGTGGCCACAGATTGCAGAACACTTTGGTCTGCCCTACGAGGGCCCAAAGGAGTCCCACTTCCAGCCGCTCGAAGAGCAGATGAAAGATGCTGCGCCGGTTTGGGAAGAAATTGCAAAGAAGCACAATCTTGCGGTTTCCGATGTGACCAAACTCGCGTCGTGGTGGCACAGCGACAGTGACCTCGGTCGTCAGATCGAGTGCTTCACAGACATGACGAAGTCACGCGAAGCCGGCTTCTTGAACTTCCGATCGAGCCCCAAGAGCTTCTTCTCAAACGTTGAGGCCTACCGTAAGGCGAACATTCTTCCCCGATAGAAATAAGCACCTCTCTTCCGAGTGAAAAAAAGTGGGGCCGCCCGAAAGGGCGGCCCCACCATTTATGTCTTCTAGATGCTTGCGTTCAGTTCAATGTGAGCCTTGATGTTGTTCATCGGGTGCTGTGCCGCATCCACAGCACCGAGCGCATCATCGATTGCAAACCGGGCGGTAACAAGAGGGGAAAGGTCGATGTTCTTCGTCGACATGAAACGAATTGTTTCTTCCCAGACGCCGGGGGACCCGATTGATCCGGTAATTGTTAGTTCCTTGGATTGGATCAAGCCAAGTTGAGCAGGTGCCGACTTGCCAACATCGATACCGATGTAGGCGATTCGTCCTTTGAAGCCCGCAAGTTCGAGTGCAGTTGCCATAACGTCGGGGCGACCGGTTGCTTCAACAACGACGTTGGCACCGCGGCCCGCGGTGTCTTTATCGAGCACCGCCTTGATCTCGTCCGGAGTACACACGATGTCGGCGCCGAGTTCGCGAGCTGCCTTCTGACGAAAATCAACCGGTTCAACAACAATCGTTCGCGCACCCAACGCTTTCGACGCTGCGGTCACCGCAAGACCAATGGGACCGGCACCGAGCACCACCAAGGTGTCGCTCGCGTTCACGTTACCGACGCGCATCAACGCGTAGTACGCAACGCTGAATGGTTCGACAAGCGCACCGTTGTTCCACGAAATGTTGTTCGGAATCTTGTGGAGCCACGAGGCCTTCGTGATAAAGAACTCTGCTGCGGCGCCACTAATCGAAAAGCCAAAGTGATCGTCACCGATGACACAGTCACCAACAACATGGTCACCTTTCGCGAAATTCGTTACTTTTGCGCCGACCTTCATCACTTCGCCTGACCATTCGTGCCCAGGAATAATCGGGTAGCTGAAGGGAATAATGTAACGACCCTCGAGCAACTCAATGTCTGAGTGGCAAACACCAACTGCTCGAGAGGCAATCAGAACTTCATCATCGGCGATGTCGGGAACAGAGAGTTCGTTGACTTCAGCCTTACCTTCTGACATAAACTGCAGAGCCTTCATGATTAGTGTCCTCTCACTAGTACTTTGGTCTCGGTTCCGGTCGGAGACACAAGCTCTTCGAAACCCTTGGTGACGATGTCGTCCATGTTGATTGTTGAGCTCACAACTTTCTCCACTGCCAGACCTCGGCGTCCAATCAAATCGATGATGCGAGGCCAGTCGGTCACCGGGTAGCACCAGGTTCCCGTGTAGGTGATTTCGCGTTCGGCGAGTTCCATGGGCTCGATTGAGGCCGGCTTCGTGTGCAAACCAGTCTGGACAACGTACCCACCCGAGCGGACGGCCTTGATTGCCGTCTGCAGTGCCCGTTCGTTGCCTGAACATTCGATTACCGCATCAACACCAATTCCGCCTGTGGCATCTTTCATCGCGGCAATCACGTCGTCCTTGGTTGGGTCAAGCAATGTCGCAACCCCAAGGTCATTCATCATTTTTTGACGGTTTGGGTTGAGCTCTGATACGTAAACGCGTGCGCCGAGATTTTCAGCGTAGAGCGCGGCCAGCGCGCCAATCGGACCTGCACCCGTGATGAGAATCGTGTCTCCTGGGCGAACATTTCCGCGGTCGACGCCGTAAGCAGCCACCGCGGTTGGCTCAACGAGTGCGCCGGCGACGTCCGAAAC
>WLEN01000145.1 GCA_009704225.1 Actinomycetota bacterium
ACTGTGCACCAACCCAACTAATTGTGCGTAACTCGGTGGCCACACTCCGTCGTCCGCGATGCGTCCATTGACAAAGACGTCGAGTTCGCCGCGCAAACGTGTGGCGTTCTCGGTCCAGGACGGATCGGTCGACCAATCGCCGAGCGCCTCGCTCAGCTCGGTAAGACCTTCTCGAGCATCGGCAACGAGCGGCGCGGAGCGGTGCTTGATTGCATCAAAGCGGGCCGCGTTCAGACCGACGAATTGCGTCTCGGCGGGAAACAGTGTCCACGAACCCGTAGTGAAGTCCTCGAGGCGCGTGCCGACGGCGACTATCACGTCGGCGTCCCTCACCACCGCGTTGGCGGCTTCCGCACCCGTTACACCGACTGGCCCGGCATAGCGCGGGTGGCTCGCAACGAGGGAGGACTTTCCCGCAACCGTCTCGACGACCGGAATTCCGTGTTTTTCGGCGAACGCTGCCAGTTCGGTCTCGGCCCGCGAGTAGTGAACGCCACCTCCCGCGATGATCGCGGGTCGTTTGGCGGATCGCAGCATTTCCTCGGCGCGAGCGAGCTGGCCGCGGTCGGGACGAGGCCGGGGGGATTCGTGAATGGTTGTCTCAAAGAACGACTCGGGGTAGTCAAATGCGTCAGCGGCGACATCTTGGGGCAAGCCGATAAAGGCTGGCCCACAGTCACCAGGATCGAGCATCGTTGCGACCGCTTGCGGCAAGGAGCTCAGGATCTGAGCTGGGTGCGTGATGCGATCCCAATAGCGAACGACCGGTCGGAACGCGTCGTTGACCGTGGTTGAAGGAACTCCGAAGTGTTCAACCTGTTGGAGGACGGGGTCGGGCAGACGCGTTGTAAAGGTGTCACCCGCGATGAACAGGACGGGAAGTCGGTTGGACATGGCGACCCCGGCTGCCGTGACCATGTTGGTGGCACCCGGTCCAATCGATGTCGTGCACACCATAATTTGTTGGCGGCGCGATGCCTTGGCGAATGCGGCGGCGGCCAGACCCATTCCCTGCTCGTTTTGGCCACGCCACACGGGCAATGTGTCTCGATGCGTCTCCAGCGAATGTCCGAGGCTTGTCACGTTTCCGTGACCAAAGATGCCGTAGGCGCCGGGAAACAGGGGAACGTTCGTGCCATCAACGACGGTGCGCTGCGCGATGAGAAAGCGCACGAGCGCTTCGGCAGTCGTGATGCGAATGGTCTTACTTGCCACGATTTTCTCCTGAGAGGTCTGTCACGGTTTCCCACGTCTTGGAGTCCCATGAATTGATCAAAGCCTGTTGCACGTTGACGACATCAACGGCTTCGCGGAAACTCGGTGAGAACACTCCGTCGGTCGCGAGCGCTTCGAGGAAGGAATAGTCTTCGATCGCGACGAGATCCTCGAGCCCAATCGGGTTCGCTTGACCGGGCGAAAAAACGCCGTGGAACGGGAAGCGATCGCCGCCGTAGATGGTGGTGTACCCAGAACTGATGTCGTCGGTCAGTCGGTAGTACTGCAGTTCGTTCATCTTTTCTAGGTTCCACGACAGGGCACCCTTGGTTCCGTAAATCTCGAACGCGTTCTGGCTTTCGGGGCCGACCAGCGTGCGGCTCACCTCAAACGTTCCGGTTGCACCGTTCTCGAAGTTACACAGCATCGAGGCGAAGTCTTCGTTTTCGACGTCGCCCTTGGGGTCTTCGGGACGACCGCGGCCGTAGTGGCTCGCCGCTCCCGTAGGCAGCGGGCGTTGCGGAATGGTCGTGTTGCGCATACCCACAACGTCGGTGATGTCGCCGATGAGATATTGCGCAAGTGACACGGAGTGGCTGAGAATGTCGCTCGTGACACCGTAACCCGCTTGGTCGAGGATGAAGCGCCAGGTGAGCAGCCCGAGTTCGTCACTTCCGTACATCGACACGAATCGACCGCGATAGTGGGTGATTTCGCCGAGTTCGCCCGAAGCAATGAGATTGCGTGCGTGCATGACGAGAGGCGCCCACAGATAGTTGTATCCCACACCTGTTCGGACTCCAGCCTTCTTCGCCATCTCGTAAGCGGCGACCGTGTGTTCGGGCTTTCCCCCGATGGGCTTCTCGCTGAATACGGCCTTCCCAGCGGCACAGGCCGCCTCAATCATCGGAAGGTGCAGCATGTTGGGTGCGGTGACCCAGACGACGTCGACGTCGTCCGATGCGATTGCTTCACGCCAGTCGGGCACAGCGCGCTCAAACCCGAAGTCGCGAACTGCCCGCTCGCGACGGGACTCCTCGGTGTCTGCACAGACGACGAGCACCGGATCAAATGAACGATTCGGAAAGAGTGAGGGGATACGGAGCATGGAACGACTGTGTCCTTCGCCCATCCAGCCGAGACCCAATACGGCGACTCCAATTCGACGGTTCATGTTCAGCTCTTTTCTGTCCGACCCGACGCCGTGGTCAACGGCAAACGGGGGTCTTGTGTTTGGGTATTCCATGTTTCACGAATCCAATGGTGCTCGGGGTCATCGCAGAACGCCATCGTTCTCTCATCGCCCGGACCGGCCAGCACGTTAAGAAAATACATCGGATATTCCGGCGGAGCCACGGTCGGGCCGTGGTACCCCTCGGGGACGTTGTACACGTCGCCGTCGTGAATCATGACAGTGTCGTCGACCGAACCGTCGACGGTGTAGATGTGGAACAGTCCTTGACCGGTCGGGTCGCCGTGAGGGCTTTCTCCGCGTCCGATTCGGAAGTAGTAAATTTCTTCGTTTGTGGTCGGGCAGTCGCCGATTCCGTCGTGTCGGTGGGGTGGCCACGACGAAAGGTTGCCACCGGGCGTGATGACCTCACACACATTGATGCGGTGTGCGGCCGTGAATGATGAGGGTGTCGCGATGTTGGTCACCTGACGTGTCGCCCGGCCCGAACCTCGAACTTCGACGGGCACGTCGGTCGCGGGGACATGCTGCACGGGGAAGACCTCGCTGGCACGCGCGGTACAGAGTGCAATCTCGCCGGAATCTCCTGTCATCGTGACGGTTGATCCGACGGGAATGTAGATCCAGTCAGACACCGACGC
>WLEN01000146.1 GCA_009704225.1 Actinomycetota bacterium
AACCGATAAAGCGGTTGTCCTAAGGAATGAGGCCGGCCAATGTTGAGCGCTGAAGACATTGTTAACAAACAATTCAAGACGAAACGCGATGGTTATGACCCCGATGATGTTGATGACTTCCTCGATGAGGTCGTCAAGGAACTTCGTCGTATCCAAATCGAAAACGATGGACTGAACCAAAAGGTATTGGCCACCGAATCGCGTGTCGCAGAACTTCAGCGCAGCGGAGGACCCAATGCGGCGGGCCCCATTGTGGGAACTGCAGAAACCGGCACGTCGAGCCAACTGCTCCAACTCGCTCGCAAACTGCACGACCAGCACATCCAAGAGGGATACACCGAGCGCGACCGGATTATCGAAGAGGGCAAGAACCACGTGACGCGGATGTTGGCCGAGGCAGAACTTCGTCAGCGCAACGAGATCAACGTCCTCGACCAGCAACGCATTGCGGTCGAGCGCGAAATCGAACGTCTCAAACAGTTCGAGAAAGAATACCGTCAGCACCTCAAGCAGCACCTCGAAAAGCAGCTTGCGGATCTGGCCAACAGCGGTCAGGAATCCGCCAACTCCTTCTAGTCGCGATGCCACAGCATCGTTCACTTCCGGTACCTGACGGTCTCGTCGGGGAACGAGTTGACGTTGCCGTCGCCAAATTGATGGGATTTTCTCGCACCTTTGCGGGCGAGGTCATTGAACGCGGTGGTGTCGAAGTTGATGGGAGAGTGGCGACGAAGTCCGACCGATTGTCAGCAGACGTCCTGCTGTCGATTGTCTGGGATGACCCGCGCGAACCCGAGATTGTGCCAGTGGTTATTGCCGACATGCAGATTGTCTATGACGATGCGGACATCGTCATCGTGAGTAAGCCGCCTTTCCTCGCCGCGCATCCCTCGCTCGGATGGGAAGGCGACACGGTGCTCGGAGCTCTCGCGGGTGCTGGATACCGAATCGCAACGTCTGGGCCGCCGGAACGCCAAGGAATCGTGCACCGACTCGACGTCGGAACGTCGGGACTCATGATTGTGGCCAAGAGCGAGGTTGCCTATTCGGTTATGAAGCGAAAGTTTAAAGACCGTGAGGTTTTCAAGGAGTATCACGCGCTTGTTCAAGGCGAAATGGTTCCGCCCGCGGGAACGATTGACGCCCCGATTGGTCGTCACCCGGGATCCGCATGGAAATTCGCGGTGACCCACAATGGGCGCAACGCGATTACTCACTTTGACACACTCGCGAATTACTCGACAGCAACGCTCTTGTCAGTGGGGCTCGAGACCGGTCGAACCCACCAGATCCGGGTTCACATGGCTGCGCAACGACATCCGCTCGTCGGCGATTCGTTATACGGGGCAGACCCCACATTCGCGAAGCGACTCGAACTGACGCGACAATGGCTCCACGCCGTTCGCCTTCGATTCAACCACCCCACGACGGGGGATGAACTCGAGATAACGAGCGACTACGCGCCAGATTTGGCGCATTCGTTGGAACTTCTCGCAACTCGCTGACGCGCCTCACGGACCCGTCCACCGACCGACCTAAACTGAAAGTCCGCCATCGCGAAAAGGAGCCTCCGTGTCGAGTTCGTTCGTCCATCTGCACGTGCATACGGACAACTCCATGCTCGACGGCGCCGCTCGCATCGGTGGCCTTTTGGACGAGGTGGTGGCGCAGCAGATGCCCGCCATTGCGATGACAGACCACGGAACCCTGTTCGGCGCGTTTGAGATGTGGAAACAGGCCAAGGACCGGGACATCAAGGCAATCATCGGCCTCGAGGCCTACTTCGCGCCCGAGGGACGACACCACAAGAAGCCCGTGCAGTGGACGGACGGCGGTGAAAACGATGTCTCTGCCCGCGGTGCATATACGCACCTTACGATGCTCAGCGAGACGACTCAGGGAATGCACAATCTCTTCTCGATGTCGACTTCGTCCTACATCGAGGGGTTCTATCACAAGCCTCGTATCGACCTCGAACTGCTCAGCACGCACTCTCAAGGAATCATCGCCACGAGTGGCTGTGTGTCGGGTGAGATTCAAACCAAGATCCGGATTGGCGATTACGACGGAGCCAAACAGGCGGCCGAAACAATGCGGGACATCTTGGGCAAAGAGAACTTTTTCATCGAAATCATGGACCACGGTTTGCCCATCGAACGAGCCGGAATCAGGGATTTATTGCGACTCGCGAAGGAACTCGACCTTCCTCTCGTCCTGACGAATGACTTGCACTACACACACGCGCATGACGCGAAGTCGCACGCCGCCCTGTTGTGCGTCCAATCCGGCGCTACTCTGCTCGAGGAGAAGCGGTTCAAGTTTGAAGCCGACGATTTTTACCTCAAGTCAGCAGCCCAAATGCGGTCGTTGTTCCCCGACCACCCCGAGGCCGCCGACAACACCCTTCTTATTGCCGAGCGGTGCAACGTCGAATTCGACACCTCGGTGAGCCACATGCCTCAATTCCCGGTCGAACAGGGTGACACCGAGGCCGCGGCGTTCGAGCGCGAGGTTATCACCGGACTGTCCTATCGATATCCCGATGGACTCACTCCGGAAATCGAAGAACGCGCAAAATACGAGATCGAGGTGATCACGAGCAAGGGATTCCCTGGTTATTACCTCGTCGTCGCGGACTTTGTGAAATGGGCCCGCGAAAATGGCGTCCGCGTTGGGCCCGGTCGCGGGTCGGGTGCAGGGTCTCTCGCCGCTTTCGCGATGCGAATCACTGACCTCGATCCGATTGAACATGGGCTTCTTTTTGAGCGCTTTCTCAACCCCGAACGTGAATCGATGCCCGACTTCGATATTGACTTCTCGACGAGACGGCGTGATGACGTGAAGCGCTATGTGACGGGCAAATATGGCTCTGACCGTGTCGCGCAAATTGCGACGTTCAACATCATCAAGGCGAAGCAAGCACTAAAGGACGCATCGCGCGTCATGGGTTTCCCCTATGGCATGGGCGAGAAACTGTCGAAGGCGGTCCCGCCGATGATTGCGGGTCGTGACATGTCTCTCGGCGAGATGTATGACACCGA
>WLEN01000147.1 GCA_009704225.1 Actinomycetota bacterium
GCGGCCGCTAGGAACGGTGCCGCGTTGGATAGGTCGGGTTCCATGTCGATGTCAATCCCCGAGATCGGTCCCGGCTCAACCCGCCAGACCCCCTGCTCTGGCTCTGTGACGGTTACTCCGCGGGCTCGAAGGCAGGCGACGGTCATCTCGATGTGGGGCATCGAGGGAAGGTGTTCGCCAGTGTGCCTTAGCGTCAGGCCCTTGGTGAATCGCGCGCCAGCGAGGAGCAACCCTGAGACGAACTGGCTCGACTGTGAGGCGTCTATAGAGATGTCGCCGCCCTCCACGCGACCCGTTCCATGGACAGTAAAGGGCAGGGTTCCACGACCGTCGTCGTCGACCTCGACGCCCAACATTCGAAGGCTGTCGATTGTCGTCGCCATCGGACGGAGCCGGGCGCCGTCATCGCCGTCGAAGGTCACCGACCCGTTCGCCAGAGCGGCGAGGGGTGGCACGAACCGCATCACGGTTCCCGCTAACCCGCAGTCAATCGTGACCCCACCGGTCAGGTCCGACGACATAACTAGTAACGTGTCTGCCCCGTCGCCTAAATTGTCACGACACTCAACACCGAGTTGACCGAGAGCGTCCATCATCAGTGCCGAATCTCGCGATCGAAGTGGGCGGTGAATTACCGAGGGGCGATCGGACAGGGCGGCCAGAACCAACTCGCGGTTGGTGAGGCTCTTACTTCCCGGAATGGGAACAACCGCGTGGAGCGGAGAGGTTGCGCGTGGCGCGACCCAATTTTCGCTCTCTCGGGAATAAACGCGGGACGTCATTGGTTTCGACTCTACGCGAGGAACAGCCCCACAAGGGCAGGAGAAAAGGAGTACGCCATAGAATCACGAATAATGGTTACCGATGAAACCCCCGAGGACAACGAGATCCTCGCCGGTGAAGAAGCAAACGCCGAGGACATTGTGATCCCGGGTTCCCTCGAGTGGGACCCGTCTGAAATCGAAACGAATTACGTCAACCGTGGCTCGTTCGAAGAGGTCTATAACTCGGTATATCCCCGCCTCTATCGGCACACGGTATATGAACTCGACCGACTCTATCTGTCAAAGAAGAAGGTGGAAGAAGTCCTTCAGACCGCCATGGGGAAGGCCTATCAGAACTGGGACAAGTACACCCAGGGAACGTATGCTCTGGGCTGGCTCAAGAAGATCATTACGAACACCGCGTACAACCTTCTGCGCAAAGAAAAGAACGAACCGCTGTTGTTTGGCGACATGGGAATCGTCATGGACGCACCCGCCTACTACGCGCGCAGCGCCGAGAGTGCCGTGATTGAATCGGTCACGTTCGACGAGATTCGTGCGTTGTTCGACGATGTTCGCGAACCGTTCCGGTCAGCCCTCAAACTGGTCATTCTCGAAGAGATGCCTTACCAGGACGCCGCCGACAAGGTCGGGGTGCCGCTCAATACGATGCTCACCCGCGTGAACCGCGGTCGCGCCATCCTCAAAGAACTCGTTCTCACACACAAGAAAGAAATGGGAATCTAATGGACATGAATCGCGATTGTGGCTGTGAGTCCGCCCGACAGCGGATGGACATCCTCATTGACCGTGAATTGACGGAACTCGAATGCTCCGATGTCAGTGCGCACTGCGCGTCGTGCGAGAGCTGTCAAGCAGAAATTGTTGTGATGGAGAAACTGACTGATCGTTTCAGGGCGGCGTGCGCGGAACCCGCCCCGGACAATCTGCGAATCTCAATTCTCAATTCGATTAAGAACCAGAACGGAAATGTTGACGCGTAGGTTGCCGTCGCGCTGGAGTCGTTAGAGTCCCTCGAACGCGCCGTCCATGACGGCGATGTGTTCCTCGGCCGAACGCGCGGATGATCCGGTCGCCGGTGACGCGGATGCTGGGCGTGAGACGACTCGCACATTGTCAAGCCCGAGGCGACGCATTTCGAGTGCGATGAATGGCCACGCGCCTTGGTTCTCGGGTTCGTCCTGAACCCAGACCAATTCGGCACCCTTGTGTCGATCAACGATTGCACGTAACTGATTTTCGGGGAACGGGTAATACTGTTCCATCCGAACCAACGCAACTCCGGACAGCGAACGTTTCTCGCGCTCCGAGAGGAGGTCGTAGTGGATTTTTCCGGCATGAAGAAGTACGCGACGCGTTTTTCCGTCGAAACTGCGATCGTCGAGAACGGGCTCGAACGTGCCGTTAGTGAAGTCGTCAACGCTGCTCGTCGCACCGCGGAGTCGCAGCATCGCCTTCGGGGTGAAGACAATGAGCGGTCGTTGAGGCTGCGCGTAGGCCTGGCGCCGCAGCAGGTGGAAATACGACGCCGGTGTCGACGGGCGTGCGATGGTCATGTTTCCTTCGGCGGCCATCTGCAAGTATCGCTCGATACGCGCCGACGAGTGGTCTGGACCCTGACCCTCGTAACCGTGAGGGAGCAACAGGACCAACCCTGAGTTCTGGCCCCACTTCTGTTCTGACGAAGAAATAAATTCATCGATGACTGTTTGTGCGCCGTTGGCGAAGTCACCGAACTGGGCTTCCCACAGAACAAGCGCTTCGGGGTTTCCGACCGTATAGCCGTATTCGTAGGCCATCGCGGCGTACTCCGAAAGGAGCGAGTCGTAAATGTAAAAGCGACCCTGGTTGTCAGAGAGGTTCATGAGTGGAAGCCACTCTTGGCCGTTTACCCGATCGTGGAAAACGGCGTGTCGCTGGACGAACGTTCCGCGACGCGAGTCCTGGCCGGCAAATCGCACTTTTTTGCCTTCAAGCAAGAGTGATCCGAGTGCGAGAAGCTCGCCGAAACCCCAATCGATGTCGCCGCTGCGGCTCATCTCGATTCGCTTTGCCAACAATTGCTCGAGCTTGGGATGGACCGAGAAACCCTCCGGCGGCGCACCGTGGGCGTCTCCGATTCGGTGCAGGACGGACGCGTCGACCGCGGTCGATTGCGGGTGGCGCTGAACTTGCGAGGCGGTGGCGGTTCCGTTGGAAATCCCAAATGACGCGCTCTCATCCTCCTCTTCGTGAGTGTCGCTGA
>WLEN01000148.1 GCA_009704225.1 Actinomycetota bacterium
ATCGGAGTCGCGATGACTCGGGCCACACGCCACCTCACGGTGATTTCGGCACTGAGTACCGCTGAACTCCGCGATGAGCGAATGTCACAGGGTGTCAACGCCCTCGGGCGGTTCATCGATGAAACTCTCGCGTTCGTTCCGCACCAGAGCGAACAACACCCACTGATGAACGACCTCGGCACGCGACTCAGTGCACGTGGCATGACGCTGCTCACCGACGTACCAGGGATTCCGCTCGCAGCGCGCATGGGTGACAATTGCGTCGCGATTGATATCGACGACAACATCATGCCCATGACACTGCGCGAAGGACTTCGAATCCGGCCAGACATGTTGGTGCGCTGCGGTTGGCGATACGCCCGAATACACGAGCTTCAGTTGTTCCTCAGCCCGGACCTCGTCGCCGATCAGATCGAGAGAATTCTTCGTGACGGACAAGAAGCCGCCTAAGCGCCGAGTTGTTCGCCCGGCACCACTCGGGACTGACCCGACGCCCGCTCCGGAACCCGACCGCCACTCAGAGACCGAAAACGACGAACGCCTCAAGGCGGAAAAGCCGCCTCACTACTGAGTGAACGAGATTTCGGTTTCGGTGAGAATCGCGCCGACCGGTGCGTCGTGTTCGTCCGTCGGGACTTCGACAACACAATCGGAATCGAACACCACGGCAATCAACAGCGGCTTTCCCTCGACGGACGCCAGAAAACGGTCGTAGAAGCCTTTGCCCCACCCGAGCCTGTTGCCATCGCGATCGACCGCGGCAGCAGGGATCAGCACCGCATCAAGATTCGAAGGCGACGCGTTCGCGCCTGTTGACGGAATCGGCATCCCCATCGAATCGTTCGCCGTCGACCAGATTGTGTCAGGACCGAGTTCCAGCCAGCCCAACAGCCCATCGGCTGCTGAGACCGGGACAATCACGGAAACACCGTCCAAGACCAACGTGTTGATGCCGCGCGCGATGGGCGGTTCGGTGGGCGTTGGGATGAACGCGGCGATTCGGCGCCACCCGTACTGGTCTGCTAAATGGACGAGAAACTCTTCGAAATCGTCCGATGCCGACGCTAGTTCCTCGGTCGAGCGGGCAGCGCGCGTCAATCGAACAAAAGCGCGCAATTCCGCCTTATCGTCACGGGTGGTCATGTGCCCATCCTAAAGAGGACGCGCAACGGTATCCTTAACCAATGTCATCTCACATCACCAAGGCGGTCATTCCTGCCGCCGGTTTGGGTACTCGATTCCTTCCCGCCACCAAGGCGATGCCAAAAGAAATGCTTCCCGTCGTCGACAAGCCGGCTATTCAATATGTTGTCGAAGAAGCCGTGCGCAATGGGCTCACCGACGTTCTCATGATCACCGGTCGAAACAAGAACGCACTCGAGAACCACTTTGACAATGCCCCCGAACTTGAAAGCGCTCTTCGAAAAAAGGGTGACTCGTCGCGACTCGCGTCGGTCGAACAATCCACCGACCTTGCTGATATGCACTACGTTCGCCAGGGTGAACCGCGTGGACTCGGGCACGCGGTGCTTCGCTCGAAAATGCACGTCGGCAACGAATCGTTTGCCGTTCTGCTCGGTGATGACCTCATCGACGAACGAGACAACATACTCGGACCGATGATCGCCGCACACGACGCGCACCACGCCTCTGTTATTGCCCTCATGGAGGTTCCGGCCGATATGACCGACCACTATGGCATTGCGACGATCGACGACATCGGAGAGGGTGACGTTGTGCGCATCGTTGATCTCGTCGAAAAGCCGGACCCGAAAGACGCCCCGTCGAACCTCGCCGTCATCGGCAGGTATGTCTTGCGTCCCGAGATTTACGGCATCCTGGAGAACACCGAACCGGGCAAGGGGAACGAAATCCAACTGACGGACGCACTTCGCCACATGGCCACCAACAACATTGCTGGGGGAGTCTTGGGGATTGTTTTCCGTGGTCGCCGTTATGACACTGGCGACAAACTCGACTACATCAAGGCCATCGTTCGACTCGCGTTGCAACGTCCCGACTTGGGGCCTGCACTCGAGAAGTGGCTCGACGACGAAGCGCACCGCCGTCCGTGATTTTTGTCCCGTCTCTCAGCCACGAGGGCGTTCACGTCCGTTCGATTCGCGCCCGTGATGCGCGGCCGTTGCGAAAACTTCTCATGGACAATCGCGCATGGCTCGAGAAGTGGGAAGCGACAATTCCGGGTTATTCCGTGTTGCCTCCGGTCGGAGACATCATCCGTTCTCTGCTCAGGCTGGCCAGGCAGAACCAAGCGGCACCGTTCATCATCGAGCACGATGGTGAGGTCGTCGGCCAACTCACGGTCAGTGGATTATCGTTCGGTTCGCTCTCCTCAGGTTCAATCGGGTACTGGATATCACAAGACCGCGCCGGACGGGGAATCACTCCGACCGCCGTTGCCCTCGTCGTGGATTGGTGTTTCACGGGACTCGGAATCCACCGCATTGAAATTTGTATTCGACCCGAGAACGTTTCCTCTCTTCGAATCGTGCGAAAACTGGGCATGCGTTACGAAGGACTTCGGCGTCGCTACATCCACATCGACGGCGATTGGCGCGACCACTTCTGTTTCGCGGTCACCATCGACGAGGTACCGGGTGGGTTGCTCTCGCGACTAACTCGCGGAACCGCGAACGAAAGCCTTGCGGACATTCCTCAAGTCGATCGCATCGCGGCCAGCACCCCGATTCGCTGAAAAACACACCGCGCGCGCCTAGGGGTCGAATCCCTCATCGCGATTTAGCGTAGGCAACGTGGAAAGTGGCCTCGGACCGACCCTGACGTTTATCGTCGGGGGACTGCTATGGCTCGTGTATTTGGCTCCGAGCCTGCGCGATCGGCACGAATCGCGAACGATCGAACGCAACGCTCGACGCATAAGCGCGACTACACAGGATCTAGGGATTCGTTCGCGCACGCCAATGAACGAGATGTCGACTCGAGAGCTCGTTGAGCATCGACCTGAATTGGAACGACTCGCGCGTGCCACAGATCGCAACGCG
>WLEN01000149.1 GCA_009704225.1 Actinomycetota bacterium
CAGGTTTCGGCCCGCGTCGAGGACCTCCTCGACATGGTCGAACTTCCACGCACCTACCGCAATCGATACCCTCACGAACTCTCGGGTGGACAACGTCAGCGTGTCGGAATCGCCCGCGCACTAGCCCTCAACCCCGCGATTCTGGTCGCGGACGAGCCGACGTCGGCGCTCGATGTCTCGGTTCAGGCCCGAGTTTTGGAGCTTCTCACGACAATTCAAAAGGTACAAAAGTTCGCGATTTTGTTCATCTCGCACGACCTCGCGGTGATTGATTTGCTCAGTGACCGAATTGCGGTCATGCATCACGGTAAAATCGTAGAGCAGGGTTCGACGGATCAGATTCTGCGTAACCCGCAAGACCCCTACACAAAGAGGCTCATCGCCGCCGTGCCAGTTCCCGATCCTGAGGAACAACGCACGCGTCGACGTGCGCGCACCACTACCTAAAGGATTTCATCATGGCAATCGCCACACGCAACGATCTTCGAAATGTGGCGATCGTCGCTCACGTTGACCACGGCAAGACCACTTTGGTCGACGCGATGCTTCGGCAAACGGGCTCGTTCGCGGCGCACGGTTCGGTCGAAGACCGCGTTATGGACTCGAACGACCTCGAGCGCGAAAAAGGAATCACGATTCTCGCGAAGAACACCGCGGTGTCGTATTCCGGAAAGCACGCGACAAACGGTCCGATCACGATCAACGTCATTGACACCCCCGGTCACGCCGACTTTGGTGGCGAGGTTGAACGTGGACTGTCGATGGTTGACGGCGTCGTACTTCTCGTCGATGCCAGTGAAGGTCCGCTTCCGCAGACCCGCTTTGTTCTGCGCAAGGCGCTCGAGGCCAAACTCCCCGTCATCCTTCTCGTGAACAAGACTGATCGCCCCGACGCGCGAATCGACGAAGTCGTGCACGAATCGCAGGACCTTCTTCTCGGTCTTGCCTCCGACCTCCACGACGATGTTCCGGACCTTGACCTCGACGGAATCCTCGACCTTCCCATCGTTTATGCATCGGGCCGTAACGGCGCCGCGTCGTGGAACCGCCCAGCGGACGGCGCGCTTCCCGACAACGACGACCTCGAGCCGTTGTTTGACGCAATCCTCAAGCACATCCCCGCTCCGACGTACGACACCGACCACCCGTTGCAGGCTCACGTCACCAACCTGGACGCATCGCCATTCCTCGGACGTATTGCGCTTCTCCGCATTTTCCACGGCGAACTCAAAAAGGGGCAGACCGTCGCGTGGATGAAGCACGATGGAACGGTCGAAAACGTGCGCATCACGGAATTGCTGACGACCAAGGCACTCGAGCGCGTTCCCACCGAGTCCGCCTCGGCCGGGGACATTGTCGCTGTTGCCGGAATCGAGAACATCACGATTGGCGAGACCATCGCCGACATGAACGACCCCCGTGCACTTCCCGTCATCACAGTGGACGAACCCGCGATTTCGATGACGATCGGAACAAACACCTCACCGCTCGTTGGCAAGGTCAAGGGCCACAAGCTCACGGGACGAATGGTCAAGGATCGCCTCGACCGCGAACTCATCGGTAACGTGTCGGTTCGACTCGTTGACATCGGTCGCCCCGACGCCTGGGAAATTCAGGGTCGAGGCGAACTCGCGCTGGCGATTCTGGTCGAGAACATGCGGCGCGAAGGCTTTGAACTCACAGTCGGAAAGCCCCAGGTTGTCACCAAGAAGGTCAACGGAGCCACACACGAGCCGTTCGAGCACCTCACCGTTGACGCGCCTGAGGAGTACCTCGGAGCGATTACGCAGCTTCTCGCCGCTCGTAAGGGCCGCATGGAGGGCATGACGAATCACGGAACCGGCTGGGTCCGCATGGAGTTCATCGTCCCGTCACGTGGTCTCATCGGTTTCCGGACCGAATTTCTCACAATCTCGCGCGGTACCGGTATCGCCAATGCCATCGCGCACGGATACGGTCCGTGGGCCGGCCAGATTGTCACTCGTCAGAACGGTTCGATTGTGTCCGACCGCCAGGGCGTCGCGACGCCATTCGCCATGATGGCGTTGCAAGAGCGCATGGCGTTCTTTGTTCAGCCCGGTGACGAGGTTTACGAGGGCATGGTTGTCGGAGAGAACGCGCGGGCCGACGACATGGACGTCAACGTCACGAAAGAAAAGCAGCTGAATAACATTCGCTCGTCGACGTCAGAGATCCTCGAGAAAATGACGCCACCGCGCGACATGACGCTCGAGGAGTGCCTCGAATTCGCCCGTGAAGACGAGTGCGTCGAGGTGACGCCCGCGAAGGTCCGAATCCGCAAGGTCGAACTCGAGCAGAACCTTCGTGCGCGCGCGGCATCACGCCTGAAGCGCCAGAACGAATAGACGCGACGTGGATAGGCTAAACCTGTGAAGGTCGTCCGATTCCGACATGAGGGGGAACCCCGTTACGGAGTGATCGACGGAGACGTCGTCACTCTGGTCGAGGGTGACCCCATTCACGATGGACTCACGACGACAAACGACACTGTCGCGCTGGTCGACATCGTGCCGTTAGCACCGGTTACCCCGTCAAAGGTGATTTGCGTCGGAATGAATTTCGCAGAGCACGCTGCCGAAATGCATCACGATGGACCGCAGACGCCACTTATTTTCCTGAAACCACCGACCGCGGTCATTGGCCCGGGCGATGACATCATCCTGCCCCCCGTCGAGGGGCGAATTGTTCACGAAGGCGAACTCGCCATCGTCATCGGGTCTGTTGCGCACCGTGTGCCGGAGAAGAACTGGGCGGACGTGATCTTTGGATACACGATCGCCAATGACGTGTCCGCTCGAGACGTCATGTTTGCCGACGGACAGTGGGCCCGTGCCAAGGGATTCGATACGTTCTGCCCAATCGGCCCGTGGATCGAAACCGAATTTGATCCGTTCGCACACAACGAGATCTCGACCCGCGTTGACGGCGAGGTGCGTCGCCACGGCTTCACTGGCGACATGACCCACAAGGTTCCCGAGATTATTGCCTTTGTCTCGAACGC
>WLEN01000015.1 GCA_009704225.1 Actinomycetota bacterium
ACAGTATGTCCATCGTTTTCGCGTCCTGACCGGTTGTAATCCGCGGAGTGTTGTTCTCGATGGCATCAACCATCATGCGTGCGGCGACGTCGGCGGCCAACTGGGGGAACTTGCTCGCCGCTTCGGAACTTGCCGCGGGAACCTTCATTCCCGAGTTCTGGGCGATGTTGGTGGCTGTCGCTCCCGGAAACACAATGGTGACACCTACGTTGGTGTCAAGCAGTTCCGAACGCAGCCCCTCGGTCATGAGCTTCACGGCCGCCTTGGATGCGCCATAGATGCTTTGACCGGGAACGGGGGCATAAGCGCCCATCGACGAGACATTGAGGATGTGGGCCTCGTTTCGCTTGAGCAGCCCAGGAAGGAAAGCCTTGACCAACCGAAGCGGACCGTAAAAGTTGACATTCATCACGCGCTCGGCGTCGGCGATATCGAGATCGTTGATTGAGACGAACGGTTGAATGATGCCGGCGTTGTTGATCAGTCCATCGACTTGCCCCAGTGCCTTGGTCACCGCTGCGGGTAGTGCCGCAACGGCCTTCGCATCGGTGATGTCGAGAGCGTGGGTGGAAATCTTTCCGCCAAGTGCCGTCACGAGTTTCGCGGTTTCGGCGAGAGACTCGGCGCGCATGTCGACTGCGGCCACAGATGCCCCACGTCGAGCGAGTTCAAGGGCAAGTTCGCGGCCCATGCCGCTTCCTGCCCCGGTGACGACAATGACCTTTTTCTGGACTTTCATGACGGTTCCCCTTTGCGATGTTCGTTAAAGCTGACCATACGCCTCATTACTGAGAAATGTTCCGTCGTGAGAAAAAGTAAAAGGCTATTTCGGCAAGTTCGATTCGATTGCGTCGATGATCGCGGGGTCCATCGGAACGGTCGTTGGGCGGAAGCGGAAGACTCGCAGATCTGGGGTGACCACGAACTTTTCGAAATTCCAGCGGATGTTACCAGCGCTGCCACGCTCGTCTTTCGTCTTCGTGAGCTCGGCATAGAGCGGGGACCGACTCTTGCCGTTAACCTTCACGGCGTCAAAAATCGGGAAAGTGATTCCCCATTTCGTTGCGCAGTATTCGGCGATGGCCTCGTTCGACGACAGCTCTTGGAAGAACTGGTTCGACGGGAACCCCAGAACAACGAAACCGCGGGGACCGTATTTCTGTTGAAGAGCCTCGAGATCAGCGTATTGAGGTGACAGGCCACACCGCGACGCAACATTGACGATGAGCAAGACCTTCCCGGCGTGTTCACGCAATGTGGTCTCTTTGCCATCGGCGGTCAGGACGGGGATATCGAGCAGTGAATCAGTCATCGGGATTCCTTCGGTCGAGAGATTTCGGTGGTGTCCAGTGCGAGGTCAGTTTCTACCGCGCGATTGTCGCGCGCCGACTGGGCGAGTATCACACCTCCCAGAACAATACCCGCACCGACCAGTTGCACAACATTCAGTGTTTCCCCAAGGATGAGCCAGGCTGCGAGAAAGGCGAAGAGCACCTCGCTGGTTGCGACGATTCCCGACCGCGTGGCCTTGAGAATACTGATCGACCACAGTCCGAGAGTGAACGTGGTGAACGTACCGAGCGCCACGATGAACACCAAGAGGATCCAGGCAGGACCAGCTATCCCATCGGTGTCCGCCGAGAAGGGAACAATTCGCGTGAAGATGGCGGGGTCGACATTCCACCATCCGCTGAACAACGCCCAGAAAACGCTCGCAACCGCCATTCCCCAGAAGCCGACAGCCATCGGGTGTCGCACACCGGTCTGTCGCTCGCCGAGGACAAAATAGGTCGTGAGCGACGCGGATGCCCCCAGCGCCCACAACACTCCTTCGACATTGAGAGTCGAGTTCCATACTTCGGCGACGGTTGCGAGCCCAATGAGGACCGCCGCGATGGATACCCAAATTCGGGACTTGACGTGTTCGCGAAAAAAGAAGTGTGCGATGAGCGCAACGAAGAGCACCGCCGTGTATTCCAGCAACAAGGCGATCCCGATGGGAAGCAGGTAAACCGCCTCTGCGTAGGTGGCTTGCAACATCGCGACGCCAATCACGCCCATGGCGATGAGGGGAACGATTTGTTTCCGGGTGATTCGAAGGGCGTGGGGGTCACGAATCAGCAAAACGGCGCCCATCAGCACCGCGGCCCCGACGACGCGAAGGAAAGTGACCTGGAACCCGTCGATTCCCGTCCCGTCCATCAAGAGCTTGATGACGACACCGTTAACTCCAAAAATGAAGGCGGCTACCGTTGCGGCGATGTATCCGACGAGTGCGCGTGGTTTGGCTACAGCCACTGATCAACCAGTTGGTGGATCGCGTGTGGTTCGATGACTGCGAGTTCCTCTGCCGTCAACGGTTCGGCGTGGGCCGCCTTCAGCGAATCTTCCAGTTGCGCGACACTACTAGCGCCGATGAGTGCGCTCGTGACTCCCGGGTGTCGCATCGTCCACGTCAACGCCATCTGCGCGAGTGTCTGCCCGCGCCCAAGGGCGATGTCGTTGAGTGCGTGTGCATGACCGAGATACTCGTCGTTGATGCGCTTTTCGTCAATCCAATTCGCGGTGCGCACGCGCGAGTCTGAGGGGATCCCATTCAGATAGCGATCGGTGGCGAGGCCCTGGGCGAGCGGTGAATAGACGATTCCGCCGACACCGAGTTCGACCAGCGCATCGAACAACCCAGCCTCTGGGCGGCGGTCGAATAAGTTGTATCGCGGTTGGTGAATGAGAAGCGTGACGCCCATGTCTTTGAGAACCGCATGGGCGCGGCGAGTTTGTTCCTCGTCGTAGTTCGAGATTCCGACGTACAACGCTTTGCCCGAGTGAATCGAGTGCGCGAGGGCTCCCATCGTCTCTTCCAATGGGGTGTCGGGGTCGAATCGGTGGGAGTAAAAGATGTCGACGTAATCGAGTCCCATCCGTGAAAGGCTCTGATCGAGCGAGGCGAGCAGGTACTTGCGCGAACCCCACTCGCCGTATGGGCCCTCCCACATGTCGAAGCCAGCCTTGGACGAAATGATGAGTTCGTCCCGATAGGGGCGCAAATCACTCGCGAGAATCTCGCCAAAATTTCGTTCGGCGGATCCGGGCGGCGGCCCGTAGTTGTTGGCGAGGTCGATGTGAGTGACACCGAGGTCGAACGCGCGAAGCACGATGTCCCGTTGTACCGAGCGGTCTCGGTCGTCGCCAAAATTGTTCCAGAGACCTAAGGAAATTCGGGGAAGCAGGAGTCCGCTTCGACCACATCGTCGGTAGGGAATGGAATCGTAACGATTCGTTGCTGCGTCATACGTCATGTTTACAGCCTAGCCTCGCGCCTAGACTGTCGGAATGATGACGTTCTATGTGGCCGGTGGTTGTTTCTGGTGTCTCGACGCGGCATACCGCGTGCTTCGCGGTGTGAATTCGGTGGTGTCGGGGTATGCGGGCGGGCACGTCGATTCACCAAGTTACGAGGCGGTCTGCACGGGTTCAACGGGTCATGCCGAAGTAGTCGCCGTCACGTTCGATGAGACGGTCATCCCCGCCGACGTCATTCTCGACGCCTTTTTCACCATGCACGACCCGCGCCAGTTGAACCGTCAGGGAAATGATGTGGGTACCCAATATCGTTCGGTGATGTTCCCGACTGACTCGGATCAACGAGTATTGTTCGAAGCCGCGCGCGACCGTGCGAACGAAACCTGGGGCGGTGGCGTTGTAACGACGATCGACGACTTCACCGAGTTTTTCCCGGCCGAGGACTATCACCAAGATTTCTTCGCCAACAACCCGACACAGGGTTATTGCCTCGCGGTGGCGGTCCCCAAGGTGAACAAAGTGCGCGCCGGGTTCGCGCAGTACCTCATCGTTTAGCGTTTCCACACATCACCCGCCGCGCACGTTCTCCACCGGGCGGGGGTTCTTTGCTGTGCGCTGACGGCGTTTGGGCCATCCTCGTTGCAGGCGCCGGTCGCAGGTTGGGACGGCCGGCGCCGTCCACACAACAAAGGAGACACATGAGCGACACCCTCACCATCACCGGGCTCATTGCAACGACGCCTCGGCACGTTGTCACGAGCGAAGGACTTCCGATCACGAGCTTCCGGCTAGCGTCATCACAGCGACGATTCGACAAGGCGACCTCGGCGTGGGTCGACGCGTCGACCAACTGGTACACCGTCACGGCGTTTCGCCAACTCGCTATCAACGCGGTGCCTTCGCTGTCTAAAGGAGACCGCATCGCCGTGACCGGCCGCTTGCGTGTTCGCGACTGGCAGACCGACGATCGAACGGGAACCAATGTCGAAATCGAGGCCGAAACGCTCGGGCACGACTTGTTTTGGGGGACCGCGGTGTTCACACGATTGGTCACCCTCGGCAGCGACTCGTCGACAACCCAATCGGAAAGCGACGCCGAACCCAGCCCCACCGAAGCGGTCGCGGTGGTCTGACTCAACTACCCCTGCTGACCTAGAATGGGGGAATGACCGCACGCACCTTCGCCCTCGCCGCGACCGCGGTCATGTCCCTCGCTCTGGGTGGTTGTGCCCTTGGTCCAAACGCCACGCCGAATGCAACGCCGTCGTCGACGACGGCAACGGCACTCGCTTTCTTGCGGGACGGCGATGCGCAGGACAACAAAGTAATTTTCGATCAACTTCTTTCGGGTGTTGCCACCATCGATCAACAACATCCAGGGCGAGCAATGGTCGATGCGCTCGTCAGTGCGGGTTTTCGAAAGAAATCGATTCAGGTAACTGAAGACCTTACGAAAACAAACATCCCGGCAGATTCCGTGATTGTGTCCGTTCGAATAGATCGTTCGTGCCTCATCGGTCAACGAACCATTGACAGAGAGTATTTCTCGTCAATCGAAAGTGCTCTCAAAACCGGCGGCTGCCTCATTGGTACCACCCGAACAATCGACTGGTAAAGACTGTGGCTGAATTCATCTACACAATGGTTCGCGCGCGTAAAACCGTGGGCGAAAAACTCATTCTTGACGACGTGACAATGTCGTTCTTTCCCGGCGCCAAAATCGGCATGGTGGGCCCGAACGGCGCGGGAAAATCGACCATCCTCAAGATCATGGCGGGTCTCGACACTCCGTCGAACGGTGAAGCGCAGTTGTCACCCGGATACTCCGTCGGAATTTTGATGCAAGAACCCGAACTCGACGAAACTCGCACGGTTCTCGAGAACGTGCAAGACGGAGTTCGTGGCATGTACGACAAACTCGAACGTTTCAACGCAATATCGCTTCTCATGGGGGAGCCGGACGCGGATTTCGATGCACTCCTCGCCGAGATGGGTGAGTTACAAGAAGCCATCGACCACGCCGATGCGTGGGATCTCGATTCGCAACTCGAACAGGCAATGGATGCACTTCGGTGCCCACCGTCGGATTCCGAAATCGGCGTCTTGTCGGGTGGTGAAAAGCGGCGTGTTGCGCTCTGCAAGCTATTGCTCGAAAAGCCCGATCTGTTGCTGCTTGACGAGCCCACCAACCACCTCGACGCCGAAAGCGTGTTGTGGCTCGAACAGCACCTCGCCAAGTATCCCGGCGCTGTCATCGCCATTACCCACGACCGGTATTTCCTCGACCACGTCGCGCAGTGGATCGCCGAAGTCGACCGCGGGCGCTTGTTTCCCTACGAAGGCAACTATTCGACTTATCTCGAAAAGAAGGCGGAACGCCTCGAGGTGCAAGGTAAAAAAGACGTCAAACTCGCCAAGCGCCTTGCCGAAGAACTCGACTGGGTTCGTTCTAACGCCAAGGGCCGTCAGGTGAAATCAAAAGCGCGTCTGGCGCGATACGAAGAGATGGCGACGGAAGCTGAACGCACAAGGAGGCTCGACTTCGAAGAACTTCAGATCCCGCCGGGTCCGCGTCTTGGTGCCATCGTTCTCGAGGCGGATAAAATCACCAAGGGATTTGGCGATCGAATTCTGATCGGAAACCTGTCGTTCTCGCTCCCGAGAAACGGTATCGTCGGCATCATCGGTCCGAACGGCGTAGGAAAGACCACCTTGTTCAAGACCATCGTCGGGCTCGAGCCGCTCGATTCCGGGTCGCTCAAGGTCGGCGAAACCGTGAAGCTGTCGTACGTCGACCAGTCGCGCACCGGTATCGACCCGGCCAAGAACGTCTGGGAGGTCGTGTCCGAAGGCCTCGATGTCATCCAGGTCGGGAACGTCGAAATCCCTTCGCGCGCCTACGTTTCGACTTTCGGTTTCAAGGGTCCAGATCAGCAGAAGAAAGCGGGCATTCTTTCCGGCGGAGAGCGCAATCGTCTCAACCTCGCGTTGACGCTCAAGCAGGGCGGAAACCTCCTCCTGCTCGACGAACCGACCAACGACCTCGACGTCGAAACGCTATCGTCTCTCGAGAACGCGCTTCTCGAGTTTCCCGGTTGCGCGGTGGTCATCACCCACGATCGGTGGTTCCTCGACCGCATCGCCACACACATTCTTTCCTACGAGGGAACGGCTGACGACCCGTCGAACTGGTATTGGTTCGAAGGTAACTTTGAAGCCTACGAGACGAACAAGATTGAGCGACTAGGCGCCGATGCGGCCAAGCCTCACCGCTCGACTTACCGGAAGTTGACGCGCGACTGATGCCCGTCACCAAAAGCATCTTGCTGACGTTCACGTCCCGTGAACCGATCAGTGACCTCGCGACCTTCATCGATCGGTCAGGGCTCGTTGACAACTCCGCCGTTCGCCTCGTCGCGAAGGGGAGCCTCGTTGTGGCCTGGGTCCAGGTTCTCGCCCCGCGGGGTCTCAATGACACCACGCCGACAGTTCTCGGCATGCGTGGTGCGGAACTCGCGGAGGAGGCAAAGTTTGACATCGTTGTCCCCATCGATTCGCTTCGCGCTCGATTCGACAACGCCGTCGAATCAGAACACGGTTTTGTGGTGACAATGCCGATGCAAGCACCGACCGTGCGCTGGAAGATTCCGCTTCCCCCTCAAACCGGATGGGAAAACCTCGGAAAAGTCGGGGCATCCGACCTTCAGTTTGTGGTGCGAGAGGGCATGAAAATCATCAAACGCAAAGTCCCCAGGAACGCCGAGGAACACGTAGTCCGTTCTTATCGTTCGCAGGTATGGGGAACGACAATCAATGGCTCCCTCGGATTACCGGCCGGAGTCGCTCTTGCCGCGGAAACCCTCGGATTCTTTGGGGACAAGGTGATGGACGTCTCAGCGAAAGAACCGTGGATTCGGCTGTCGTCAACGCGGGGCGAGATCCTTGCCAAACACACTCCCGTCATGCTCGACGAGGTTTAGCTCTTAAAGAGCGTCCCTGTCGCCCCTGTCTACGTCGCTCACCGTGTTGACCATCGCGTGTGCAGCGCGGTCGAGATAGTCCATCAGCGTTTCGCGGTGCAACGGCGACAGCGCCTCGGCGTCGACCGCCGCCGTCATGTGGCGAAGCCAGCGGTCCCGGGCGTCATCGTCAATTCGAAATGTGCTGTGACGCGCACGAAGCCGCGGGTGGCCTCGCTCATCGGAATAACTGGTCGGACCACCCCAGTACTGTTCGAGGAACGCGCGTAGACGCCACACTGCTCCGTCCAAATCGTCGGGGTACATCGGTCGAAGTACGACGTCCGATTTGATGCCCTCGTAGAACCTCCGAACAATTCGATCGAAGGCGGCGTGCCCGCCGATGTCCTCGAAAAAACTGTCGCTCATCGAAGTTTGTGATCAAAGTTGGCGACGCGTTGAATCTGACCGTTGCGAACGAACCACAACACGCCCTTCGTATCGCGAACCTTGGTGACGCGAATCGTCACTTCTTCGACAACTCCCTTGACGTCACCCAGGTCGACCTTGTCACCGACTCCAAGCTGGTCTTCGAACACCATGAAAATGCCGTTGAAAATGTCACGGATGATGTCTTGCGCACCGAGTGCGATACCCGCTCCGAGGATTCCCAGGCTGGCGACGATCGCGGTGATTTCGAAACCCAACTCTCCAAGAATCAGGATGAGTGCAACTGCGCCGACGCCCCAGTTTGCAAAGGAACGTAAGACAGAGCCCAGAGTTTGAGTGCGCTGTGCTAATCGAGCATTCTGGGATTTAGTGGACGAGCGAGGACTCGGGGTTTCGTCTTCGGCAACAACTCTGGCAATGACACGATTGATGGTCATTACGACAATGAGCCGAACGATTACGGCTCCCACCACAATCGCGAGAATTCGAAAAACTGTTGCGTTGGATCCGAGGAACGCGGTGATTTCGGTCCAGCTAGTCACCGAATGACCTCGGCATCACGTTGTTGTGCCGCAAGAGCGCGGTCCACCGTCGCGAGGCCCTCGATGACGATCCGACGGAGCGCCGACGGAGCCGATTCGTTGTTGTCGAGCCAGGCGCGGGTCGTTGCCGCTAGGCGAGAGTTCGCCATGTTCACGGGATACAACCCAATGGCAAAGTACTCAGCGATCTTGAACGTGCGTGAATCCCACACCTTCTGAATCGCGTCAAAATACGCGGTATCGAGGCCGTCGAATACCGACGCGTCGTTGACGTGGGTATAACCGCGCACATGGTGATCGCACAGCGAATTTGCGATGGTGGCGTCGTCACGCATTGTTTCGAGGATTGTCCGCTTCGCTACCGCCGTGGGAATCGTTGCGCGAACGCGCGCTGCGGCTTGCTGACCGTTCGAGGTGTTGTCGGCAGCAAGTGCTTCGGCAATTTCGACCTCGCCTGCTCCACCCGCCAACACCATGCCTTCGAGCAAGTCCCAGGAAAGGTCGGTGTCGATGGTGATTCCGGGAATGACGTGTTCCCCCGAGCGAATCGCGCGAAGAGCAACCACGTGTGCGGCCGTGTCGGCCATCGACGCGAACGTCCTCAGGAACTGGAACTGCTGGTCTGAGCCGGGTTCGGCATTTTCTGCGAGTTCACGCATCACATCGGCGATCCGTCGAATCGTGTTTTCTCTGCGATCGGGTGAAACATACATTCGGGCGGTCGTGGCGAGTTGAGCGAGCGTTGTCCGTACCGTTGTGGACTCGGTCTCGGTCGCGATGTTTCCCAACACGAGGTCGACGAAATCACTCGGTGCCATCTCGGCGTCGCGGGTCGAATCCCACGCGCTTCCCCACACCAACGCCCGAGCGAGCGGGTCGGCGATGTCGGACAAGTGGTCGATTGCGATTGCCAGAGATTCGCCGTCTAGTCGAATCTTTGCGTACGCAAGATCGTCATCGTTCACGAGCACCAGAGCGCCTCGATGCTGACCGATGAGGTCAGTCACGGTGGTTCGCTCACCGTCGATATCGAGTTCAACCCGGTGGGTCCGAACGAGGTCATTGCCGTCGAACCCGTAGATTCCAACCGCAAGGCGGTGGGGGCGAATCGTGGGGTAGTCGGCGATTGCGGTTTGGACGATGTCGAACGAGGTGATGATCCCATGGTCGTCCGTGACAATCTCGGGTGTCAAGGTGTTGACGCCGGCGGTTTCAAGCCACTTCGCTGACCACGTCGTGAGATCGCGTTTGCTGGTCTTCTCCAGTTCGCGCAACAGGTCGCCCAGTTCCGCGTTCTTCCACGCGTTGGCGCGGAAATAATTCGCTACGCCGCTAAAGAACGCTTCGCGACCGACATACGCGACGAGTTGCTTGAGCACCGACCCGCCCTTGGCGTAGGTGATGCCGTCGAAGTTGATTTGGACGTCTTCGAGGTCGTTGATAGTTGCGACGATGGGGTGAGTGGACGGCAATTGGTCCTGGCGATACGCCCATGATTTTTCTGACACCTGGAAAGTCGCCCACGCGTGTGTCCATTCGGTGGCTTCTGCAGTCGCAATCGTCGACGCCCATTCGGCGAACGATTCGTTGAGCCAGAGGTCGTTCCACCACTTCATCGTGACCAGATCCCCGAACCACATGTGTGCGAGTTCGTGCAGAATCGTGACAACTCGACGTTCGCGAACTGCATCGGTCACCTTGGAACGGAACACGTAGACCTCGGTGAAGGTCACGCATCCTGCGTTCTCCATCGCGCCGGCGTTGAATTCGGGGACAAAGAGTTGGTCGTATTTCGCAAACGGGTAAGCGACGGCGAACTCGCGTTCGAAGTATTCGAAACCCTTCTTGGTGATGTCGAAGATGTAGTCGAAATCGAGGAACTCAGCAAGTGACTGCCGAACGTAGATTCCGAGGGGAATCGTGCGACCGTCGGACGACGTGAGTTGATCGTGATGCGCAACATACGGCCCGGCGACAATCGCGGTGATGTAAGAGGAAATGCGCGGTGTTTGTGGGAAAGTCCATGTCGCCGACGCTCCGTCCACCACGGGCGAGGGCGTTGGAGAATTCGACACGACAACCCACTCAGTGGGCGCGACAACCTCGAAATCAAATGTCGCTTTGAGGTCGGGTTGCTCGAACGCAGCAAAAACTCGTCGAGAGTCGGGTACCTCGAATTGAGAATACAGATACACCTTGTTGTCGACGGGGTCAACGAACCGGTGGAGCCCCTCGCCGGTATTGACATAGAACATGTCGGCGTCGACGACGAGAGTGTTTTCTTCTGCGAGATTGTCGAGCTGGATTCGTACGCCGTCCGACACAGTGGCAGGGTCGAGGGCGACGCCGTTGAGTGTCACAGCGTGAACCGCGGCGGTGAGTGCATCGATAAAGCTTGACGCACCGGGTTCTGCCCCAAACGTCACTGTTGTGTGCGACCGGAACGTCGTATCCGAACTAGTCAGATCGAGCCGAACCGCATAGGACTCTGTTCG
>WLEN01000150.1 GCA_009704225.1 Actinomycetota bacterium
TAGGTGCGCTGCGCGATTGCGGCTGACGTCGAAGCGGAAGTGGACGATGCGGCGGTGGGCTTGGGCACTCAGTCTCCGTTCAGATGCGGCGGCAACCGCGTGGCGACAAGACCGTGTGGCCTCTTCGCCACGTGAATTACCTCATACAGAGAAACTATGTCTCGCGAGTGAACGTGGTCGGAGTGACACGCCGAAAAACGAAGTCGTAACTTACCGTTCACGCACCGTATCGGCGTTGTCGTCGGGCAAAGTCTCGGAGGGCGCGGAGAAAGTCAATCTCGCGAAGGTCCGGGCCAAGCGCCTCGACAAAGTACAGTTCGGAATGCGCGGTCTGCCACAACATGAAATCCGAGATGCGCTGTTCGCCCGACGTACGAATGACGAGGTCCAGGTCGGGCTGACCCGCGGTGTACAGGTGGCCCGAAATGTTGTCGAGCGTCATGTCATCGGCGAGTGAGTCAATTCCGCGACCGGCCGCTTCGTGTTCACGAATAATGTCGCGGACGGCCTCAGTAATTTCGTGACGACCTCCGTATCCCACCGCCAGATTGACGTGCAGGCCGGTGTGGGTTGACGTCGAATCGGCCGCTTTCTCGAGGGCCGTCCGCAGTGTTTCCGGCAGCTTGTCGGCATCACCGACGTGAAGGACTCGCCAATTGGGGACACGGGCTAGGTCGGTCGCAAGGTTCGCAATAATGCGGACCAGGTTTTTAAGTTCGGTACTGGGGCGACCAGTCAGATTGTCGGTCGACAGCAAATACAGCGTGACTATCTGGACTCCCGCAGCGTTGCACCAGCCGAGGAATTCGCGCATTTTGCTCGCGCCCGCTTCATGGCCCTCAGCGATCGTGACGCCGTCTTGCAATTGCGCCCACCGTCGATTTCCGTCGATAATCATTCCGACATGGCGTGGCGGAGTCGTTTCGCTCAGTTGGTTTTGAAGTCGCGTCGCGTACAACCCATAAAGGGCCGACTTGATCGACGAACGAAGAGACACGACGAATTACCTGTTTCCGGTTTCCTTGTCGACATCCGCGATGAGTTTGTCAACCGCGACCTCGGCGTCAATATTGGCCACGGCCTCTTCTCGATAGCGCAGGCGGCGCATTCGGCGGTTCATGTCCATGATCAGGAATATCGACGTGATGGCAACGGCCGCCGTGATGAGAAAACCGACAACGCCGGGGGTGACCCCATTCGGATCGATCTTCTCGGCGAGGATCAGTGCGGTGTTCAAGGTGTCTCCGTTTCGCGTAGCCTAATTACAGAGTACCGAAGGGCAGTATGACATCCCCCACATCACCTCCTGCAGGCCGCTACGGTCGTTCGAGTTCGCCCGCGCGTTCCATATGGATTATCGCGTCCGTCTCCGTGCTCGCGTTCTTTTTGTGGGTCACGTGGGTTTTCTCGACAGACCCGACCACGGGTATCGAATGGGTCGCCTTCGAGTCGACCGGTGGCGAAACGACCGCGTCTGTAAAGTTTCAAATCTCGGCACCGCCCGGAACCCCCGTCACGTGTGCCTTGCGCACCGTCGATGCGTCGATGGGTACCAACGGATGGACGGTGAAGTCTTACCCCGCGTCCGACCAATTCACGACCCAGTATTCAGAAACCATCAAGGCGGTCAGCGAGGTTTCCGGCATCGACGTCTATCGTTGCTGGCGCGAAGACCGTTAGCCGTTTTGTTCAGATGGTGCGGTCACGACTACCCTAGGTAGACACCCCTTTAAAGGAGATTCTCGCCATGGCACCCATGTGGCTTACCCAGGAAGCGTTCGACCGTCTCGCGCTCGAGCTCGAGACCCTGTCGACGACCGGTCGTGCCGAAATTGTGAAGCGCATCGAGATGGCGCGTTCCGAAGGTGACCTCAAAGAAAACGGCGGTTATCACGCCGCGAAAGACGAGCAGGGCAAAATCGAAGCCCGAATTCGCGAATTGATGGACATGCTGAAGCACGCTCACGTCGGTTCAGAGCCGGTCGATGCCTCACGGGTGGCGTCCGGCACTATCGTGACCGCACACATCCACGGCGATCAAGAAAGGTTCCTACTCGGCTCCCGTGAGGTTGCCGGGGACACGGATCTTGATGTTTACAGCGAAAACAGCCCTTTGGGTCAGGCCATCGTCGGGCTCGAACCGGGTGACACCGCCACCTTCACCGCACCGAGTGGCGCAGAAATCGCGGTCGAAATCATCGCGATCGAGCCGTTCCTCGTTTAGAAGTCGACCCTGGGCTCGAAGCCTTCGGCGCGCAATGCCTCAAGTACTTCTGAAGCATGCTCCGGTCCTCGCGTCTCGATGTGAATCTCGAGCTCGGCCTGAGTGATCTGCAAGTCGGTCCCGTGGCGTGTGTGCATCACCTCAACGACATTCGAGTTCTGGTTAGCGAGGATTTCAGAGATTTTCGCAAGTTGCCCCGGGCGGTCAGGAAGAGGAATTCGCATTCTCATGTAGCGCCCTGTCGTGACAAGACCGCGGGCGATGACTCGCTCCATCAGCATCGGGTCGATGTTTCCGCCCGACAAAACAACAACGGTCTTTCCGACCGCATCGATCTTTTCGGCAAGGATCGCAGCGACGCCAACGGCGCCGGCCGGTTCGACGACGAGCTTGGCACGTTCAAGAAGCATGACGAGTGCGCGGGCGATGTCGTCATCACCAACGGTCACAACCTCGTCGACCGTGTCTTTGATGATCGCGAAATTCAGGGCACCGGGTCGTGCGACCGCGATTCCATCCGCGATGGTCGGCTTCATCTCGATGGTCGTCGGTTCTCCGGCTCGAAGTGAAGGTGGGTACGCCGCAGCGTTTGCCGATTGGACCCCAATGATTCGAATGGCGCGCCCGTTTTCTGCCGCGTGTTGCTTCATGGCGCTAGCGACACCAGAAATCAGTCCGCCTCCACCAATCGGGACGATGACGGTCTCGACGTCGGAAACTTGCTCAAAGATTTCGAGACCCACAGTGCCCTGACCAGCAATGATGTCGGCGTTGTCAA
>WLEN01000016.1 GCA_009704225.1 Actinomycetota bacterium
ACCTATTGTCGTCCGCATCCTTCGTCATGGGCGTCGCTTTAGTTCCGCTCGATCGCGCGAAGGACGATTTCTGAAACCATTTTCTCAACAGCGGCGGTCCAGCTGATTATGGCAAAGGACGTCGGCCACATGTCACCGTCATCCAGTCGGGCCGAGTCTTGGAATCCGAGAGTGGAATATCGGGACTTGAACTTCGCGGCATCCTGAAAAAACAACACCACTTTTCCGTCCACGAAATACGCCTGCATTCCGTACCAGGTCTTGACTTCAAGTCCGGGCGCGATTGTGGTCACGAGTCGGTGGATTTTCTCGGCAATTTTCCGATCAGCCGGAGCCATCGCCGCAATCTTCTCGAGCACCGCAGTGAGCCCGTCAACTTTCTTGCCCTTCACCTCGGCAGCACGTTCCTTCATGGCTGCGCGCTCTTCTGCCGTCCATTTATCCGCCATCTGTCACTCCTTTTTGAATCATCGCCGCATACAAGGCGTCGGTACGCAGCAACCGTCCTTTCGCGTTGTAGTGTGGCCCCGTGGTGCAAAGAATTGAAGGGTCGTCGTAATTGGTTTCGAGGATAGTTGAAATCTCGATTCCGGCAGCGTCGGGATGTGCGCGAATCCAAGCATCAATCCTCAACTGCAAACGTCCGACGTAATCGTCGGCGCCTACTGGGTCCACTGGCTCGACCACATATCGCGACGGAATGGTAATCACAACCGCGGCGTTAGGGAACCGCGAATGAATTATGGGCAGCCACGATTCCAACAGCGAGTCGATCTCATCATCAGTCGCCCATTCAGTGTTTACAGCGCGCAGATTTGGCACACACAAATGCGCCGCCTCGTGCACTATGTCCCCATGACTCGAAATAATGGTCGGAAAAACTTTTGCCGGTGGTTCACTAACGAGACTCCATAACGATTCGGAGGGAAGCCAAAAGGGTGCGGCTTTAATCCCATCAAAGTCCATCTCTGGCGCTGATTCTTTAAAACGGTCGCGCTTTTCAACATGCCAGTGCCGAGCGCTCGAAACAACTACCCTCGAAATCCTGTCCCCATCTGCCGAATTGACGAAATGATCGACAAAAGCCGTCAAGTTTTCCTGGGTGAAACCTTCTCGGGGCAGGGCCGCGTTGAACCAGGTTTCACCCGAAAGTTCCGACAACCGTTCGGCGGAAAGACTGTAAACGGCGTTGGAACCGCCGACAATCACATTCTCGACCACGCCAATACCAAGCAAGCGTGTCGCTTTTTGGTCGTGCACGGACCCCGAGAACATCGTCGCGGACGCGAGAAATCCGCTCACATCAACCCACGCAACGTAACCCGCCACAAATATAGCGACGAGGCAGACGTAGATGCCTTTGACAATTCGTTTCATTTGTTTACCATTGCCGCGTAAAGGGCGTTAGTTCGAAGTTGCCGTCCGAAAGCGTTGAAGTGATTTGAATTGTTACAGAGGATCGAATCCACAAAGTAATTCGGCTCAGGCGTGACCGAGACCGACAGGTTTGCGGCCTCTTTGTGGTTGGCAATCCACGTCGTGATGTGCGTTTCCAATCGGTTCACATAAGCCTCCTCTTTTAATGGGTCGGGCTCGTTGCTAAGGTATCGACTTGGAATCGTGATCACCACTTCAGCATTGGGAAAACGTGAATGAATTGCCGGCAACCAACTGTCAATAAAGGAAACAATCTGGTCATTCGTCGCCCACTGCAGATTGCCCGGACGACCCGCAGTGGTACACACCTCCGCTTCATCATGCAACAAATCTCCATTTCGCGAAATAAAACTCGGGAAAATTCTATTATGTTCGCTATTGATGAAACCGAAAATGGAATCATATGGTAACCACACTGGGGGCAATTTCCCCCCGTCGAACCCATATCCTCGCCGGGAAATCATACCAACAGCCTTTTTGGATTTAACGAGGCGGATGCTCGACAAGATGACGGTTTTTACCTTCGTGGCATCAATTGAGTTCACGATATCGTCAAGAAAAAGCAGATTGTTCTCGAATGTGAATCCTTCGTTGATAATCGACGCGTTAAACCACGGTTCGCTAGTGAGCGTGGACATCCGTTCCGCGGAAAGGCTGTAAACGGCGTTCGACCCGCCTACGATGAGGCCGGCGATTTCCTCAATTTCCTGGATTCGAGAAATCTTTTGATCACGCGTTGCCCACGCAAAATTAGTTGCATGAGCCAGGTAAGCGCTCGTTCCGACCCACGCAACATATACCGTGATGAACAGGACGACAATGCGAACGAATTTACCTTTGACCATACGCAGCAATGACGTCTCCGATTCGGCCAGAGGCGAACATAACTATTGCCGCCATGAGGACGACCTGGGTTATGCGCAGACGAAGAAACTTATAGTTGCGTCCGATTAGGAACCGTGTTTTTCGAAATGCGAATTCAATGACGACGATAGCAACAGACAACGCAAGTGCGATGAGGGTCTCGGTTGGCCAATCGATCACCGTTTGGGCCGCAATCTTTGCTTCCGCGAGTGTCGGAATGTGATTCACGATTGTGACCAAGCTGTCAAAACTGGGAGTACCAAAAATCATGCGGGCAATGACCACGGTCGGTGGGAATATGATGAACGCCAAGAAGGCGTGCTTGCGCTTGAGAAGTGCAATCGACGCGACAAAAATCGCGCCGTGAAGAAATCCCCAAATCGCGAAGTTGATCGTCATGCCGTGCCAGGAAGCTGACGCGAGGTATGTCACCATGACCGCGGCGTAGGTTCCCCAAAGTGCACGGACTGGTTTGTAAAACAGTTCTTTCAAAAGGGAACTGAGTGAAAGGTGCCACCCCTTCCAGAAGTCGAGAATGTTGGCTGCCGAAAAAGGTTGTTTGAAGTTGAGGGGTACCCGCATCCCGATGATTCCCGCGACCGCATAAACAATGAGTGAAAGCCCTGCGAAGTTGACATAAATGAAAAGCTCAAAAACGATACCGAAGAGAAGCCCGGACACAAGGTTCAGTTGTTCATTGATTGCGAGAGCCGGGGCCAAACCCAGGCCGAGCACGATGAAAAAGAACACGCCAGTGATGAGGAACGGGAAAAAGTAATCAAGCCGACTGCGTAGCGACCAGTGGCGCATCGACGCGACAGAGATTGCCAACGGTCCAGTCGCCAGCATCAGCGGGTTGGCGATGTCAAAGGTTCGTGTGAACGATGCCGAACGGCCCTCCATGAGGACCAGATACGCCAGCGAGGCTGAATAGAACGAGTATCCATAGAGGAACGGGTTGGGCGACGACACCGCGAGGCCATTCATGACGCTCATGAAACCCGTTGCCGTCAACGCAGCGACGGAAAAGAAAATCAGATAGGCGAAGGCGCGTATTGCGAGAGGTGGCAAAAGCCCCGATCGAACCAGACCGATGACAAGAATGCTCGCGAGCGCCGGCATTGCGACGTGGACGACATCAATCCAGAGCACGGGCGTGCTCCGATTCGAATACGCCGACACGGCTGCCATCGCAAATCCCGCGAGAACGACAAGAGCGAACTGGGTCGCAAAACCGAAACGCGGGACGCTACGGTCCACGAGCGACTTACTCACGAGCATCTATCTCAGCGATGAGGGATTCGACCTTGGCGCGTATTTCGTCGCGAATTGGTCGAACACCATCGATACCCTGTCCGGCTGGGTCATCCAGCGGCCAGTCCAGGTACGTCTTGCCCGGGAAGAACGGGCAGCTATCGCCGCAGCCCATCGTAATGACGTAGTCAGAGTCTTTAACCGCTTCGGTCGTCAAGACCTTGGGTGCGTTGTTCGCGATGTCGATACCCTCTTCGGCCATCGCGGCAATTGCCGAGGGATTGATCTCGTCCTTCGGCTCTGTGCCAGCAGACAGAACCGTGACCCGGTCCCCCGCGAGAGCCTCAAGGTAACCCGCGGCCATTTGCGAACGACCAGCGTTGTGAACGCAGACGAATAGCACCGTTGTTTTCATGGGGCTAAAGACCTTTCGATTTGCGAAGATATCCGACGAGCGCGTTGGCATGACCATGACCGATCCCGTGTTCCGATTTGAGCCATTCAACCTGTTCCATGTGCTTTGCATCAAGGCTACCCTCAAGCAGTTCAAACCAATGGGTAACCGGCTTGCCATACTTCTTCTCAATTGACGGGAAGTACGAGGCGGGTCCCTGAACTTTGTCGGTCATAATCCAAATATATCCGAGTCGATTTGAGGGTGTGAATAGGCTTGAGACACTCACCCACGGAAGGTCCCTAATGACAAGCGCACGCACCATTCGTTTTTCGCCTCGACACCTCTTTCGTTTCTTCGCGTTCACTGAAGCGGTTACCTGGACACTTCTGTTGGGTGCTCTCGCGTTTCGAGCAGCGTTTGGGGCACCATCGACCCTGCTCACCATTGTTGGCGGAATCCACGGCGCAGTATTCCTTGGTTACGGCGTGGTGGCTGCTCTGGTCGGTGTGAACAACCGTTGGGGGGTCGGGCGCACGGTTCTGGGAATCGCACTCGCCGTTGTGCCCTACGCGACGATTCCGTTCGAAATTCGAACCGAAAAGGCTGGTCGGCTCGCTGGCGCTTGGCGTCGCACGGCAACGAGCGACCCGCGTGATGCGCACTGGTTTGATCGTCTATACCGGTGGTTCCTCAACCGGCCGATGCTATTGGCCCTGGTGTTGCTGACGGTGATTGTCGCGATATTTGCGACATTAATCGTCATCGGACCTCCCGGCGGCTGGCCGGTCGACGAGGGCTAGGCGACGCCACCAACGACGGTGAATGTCCCAATGACAACATCGCCCGTTCGCGCCATCGCAACAACGACCGATCCGTAGCCGCCCCGCCATTCACTGTGGCGTCGAGTGTGCTCACTTTCGGGAACGACGGTGTCAACAGCAAAGCCTGACGGTGTTGCCATGCCCGAGACCTGGGCTCCGTTTACTGTCACCAAGACGTCGGCTGCGTCCGTGCGAATCTCGATGTGGATAGCGACCATTCCATCGACCACCGGCCCCGTCGTGCTGATGACCGTAAGTGACGGTTGAGCTGATCCGGCGTCGGCTCGAGTGACCCAACCGGACGTCGGAATCTCCGGGGTGCGTGGTGGCGGGACCCTCCCGATGTGCGCCCGATCGAACGCGGAGGCGTAAGCCAGAAGGTTGGTGTCGTCATAACCGCGGCCCGCAAACGTGAGTCCGACCGGCATGCCAACGTCGCTCATGTTGCCCATGGGAACCGTCACGGTCGGAATACCGAGGTGACGGATCACGACGTTTCCGTTCGCGACCCATGTTCCGTTTCGCCACCCAAGCACGGCCGAGGCGGGATCCACATCCATATCAGCAGGGCCAACATCCGCGACCGCGGGAAATACAACGGCATCGAGTCGGTGCTCGTCCATCCACTGCTCAAGGTCGACTCTCCGGGCCTCTTCGAGTCCGCGTAGCCCTTCAGCGATAGTTGGGATGTCCTCCAGCTTCGCGACTCCGTCGCGTCTGGCGTCGATCACATAACTGTCAAGCGTGACGTCCTCGGGCGAAAACCGCGACTGGTGAATCCCGTACCGGTCTTCCAAAGCACCAGTCGGTTGAGGGAAGATTCTCGATGCATCGACGTCGACCAGCGCATGGAGTTCCGGGTCCCCGTTTGCAGCGAGGAATTCATTCCAGCCCCACATGCTGAGTTCGTGTAGTTCGCGGTCGGCAAACTCTTCAGGCAGCAGTTCGCGCGCGACAAGATTGTGGGACGCACCTTGTTTGTCCTCATATCGGGTGACAACGGGAAAATCAGTTTCGACAACTTCGGCACCAAGTCGCTCGAGCGTGAGTGTGGCGTCTCGCCAACGCTCGACTACAGATTCTCGGGTCTCGATTGGGTCGGAAGTTTCGAAATCGGCGTTGATGTACATCCTTGGAATCGCGATTCGCTTTCCCGACAGGGTATTGACCTTTGCGAGCGCCTCATACGATTCGGGTCGCAGCTCGGATGACGGTGGTGTTGCAATCCAGGGCTGCACCCGCCAGAAGTTCCCGCGCGTGACGGTGTCGTCCGCAACGATGACGTCGAGCAACGCGAGCATGTCCTCCATCGTGCGAGTGTGTGGAACGACAACGTCCATCGTGGGAACAAGTGGCCAGTTGCCCCTTGTCGAAATCACTCCGCGGGAGGGCGTGTAGGCACACAACGCGTTGTTTGATGCCGGAGCCCGGCCCGACGACCACGTTTCTTCACCCAAACCGAACGCCGCGAAACTCGCGGCGGTAGCGGTGCCCGACCCGTTCGACGACCCTGAGCCGAAGGCCGCGGTCAGAAAATCAGCGTTATATGGGCTCTCTGCGCGGCCATAAACCCCGCGTTGCATCCCACCGTTCGCCATAGGCGGCATGTTCGTAAGACCAATCAACACGGCGCCCGCTTTCCTCAGTTGAGCAATGGTGAAGGCGTCGTGCTGAGCGACCAAATCCACGAACGCGGGCGAACCCGAAGCGACAGTCAGCCCTTTGGCTTGATACGAATTTTTGGCGGTATAGGGAATCCCGTCAAGCCGACTGAGAACCTCCCCGCGGGCGCGACGCACATCCGATGCCCGCGCCTCTGTGAACATCTCTGGATTGAGAACCGGGACTGCGTTCAGAGTGATTCCATGTCGGTCATATAAGCCAATTCGATTGAGATACGCCGCGACGAGTTCGACGCTCGACACCGCTCCCGCATCCAGTGCAGCTCGAAGTTCGGCGATGCTTTTCTCGACGACTGGGAAATCGGAACTCATGTCGTGATTCTGCCAGAATCCGCCGCGCACAGGCATTCGAACGCGAGGAAGTAGCTTGACAGGCGACCGATAGAGTCGTCACCATGAAGTCTCAGGCTGTCCCCGGCTGGGTGTTCGCCGTGGCCGCGATGGCGATCCTTCAGTTCGCGGCGGCCGTGACGACTCAGTTGTACCCGATCGTCGGCCCAGCCGGCGCTGGCTGGCTCCGGCTCGTGGGTGGCGCCATCATATTTCTCGCACTCGTTCGCCCCGACTTTCGGTCGTACGGTCAATCGAACCTTCGCCTTCTCATCGGGTTGGGGCTCGCCACCGCTCTGATGACAATCTCGTTCCAGTTCGCTGTTGCCACCATCGGACTCAGCATGACCGTGCCGATTCAGTTCCTCGGACCGCTCACGGTCGGGGTCTTGCGCGCAAAAAAACGCAGCCACATTTGGTGGCCCGTTATTGCTTTGGTCGGCGTGATTGCCGTCACCCAACCGTGGAAGGGGTCAATTGATCCGTGGGGGGTGATGTGGGCACTGCTCGCGGGGTGTGGCTGGGCGCTCTACATAGTCATGACTCAAGCCGCTGGCGATCGCGTTTCAGGTTTCCGAGCGCTCGCGGTCACAATCCCGGTTGCCGCCATCGCCGCGACGTTCGTCGGACTTCCGTCAGCCTGGGGGCACCTCGACCTTTGGGTGGTGCTCGCCGGCCTAGGACTGGGGCTACTCATGCCGGTGATTCCTTTCGCCCTTGAACTCGTTGCGCTCCAACGACTTACCGCAGCGGCATTCGGCACTCTTTCTGCAGGTGAGCCAGCCCTCGCCGCCATTTTTGGAGTGACCCTCCTAGGGGAACAACTCGACTTTGTCCAAGTCGTGGGAATCGGTATCGTCATCATCGCGGCCGTCACGGCGGAACGAACAGGTCGACGCGCTGTTGGTTGATGATGCCCTAGCCTCGACTTATGAGCGACATCACAACCGTCGGCGAAATCGACAACTGGACATGCTGGTTGTGCGACCAATCGGTCGATCCGGATGGATCAGTGAATTCCGATTTAGGGCCGAGTGTCGACAGCTATGCGGCAACGCGGGTCAAAAAGGGCGCACCCGCTGTCGAACGGCTCGCTCATCGGCAGTGCAACACGATGAAGGGCAAGATTTCGCCAGTTGTACGGTGGTCGCCAGAGCTTTTCGTGGTGGATCCATCGCCCATCTTCGAAGCCGTCGAGCGACTACGCGCCAAAGGCGGTCGCGAGATAGTGGCCAGGTGTCCCGACGAGCGTGACGCACAGCAGGCCTCAGATTGGCTACTCGATCGGGTGTCGCGCCTCGCACCCGACCTTCCGTTATCGACCCAGATCAGTCCGGGCGGCGGTCAGTTCATGCTGTACCTGACGCGCTAATCCCCCGAAGTCTGACGGAAACTAGGCTGGAAAAATGGCAGACAAGATGGTGAAAGAATCAGTGTGGGATTACCCGCGGCCGCCTCGGGTTGAGCCCGTGAGTTCCCACATCGTCGTTGTCCACGACGGGGTGGAGATTGTTTCCACGAACAGTGCGGTTCGCGTCTTAGAAACCTCCCATCCGCCCACGTATTACCTGCCGATTGCTGATTTCATCGACGGGGTTTTGATCCCGGTAACCAGAAACACCGTGTGCGAATTCAAGGGGACGGCGAGCTATTTCGACCTCATGATCTCAGGTCAAAGGCTCGACCGAGCCGCGTGGACGTATGAAAATCCAGCCAACGGGTTCGAGTCTCTAGCAGGCAAGATTGCTCTCTACGCCAGCCGAGTCGACCTGTGCCAAGTGGGGGACGAGACTGTGATTCCGCAGGAAGGCGACTTCTACGGCGGCTGGATCACACGCAATATCGAGGGGCCGTTCAAGGGCGCCCCTGGGACAGCCGGTTGGTAAATCGCTGACGAATCTCGCACCCTGAAACTTCACAGATTCGGACGGTACGGTAAATGTCATGCCTGATTTTTTTGACACCATCGCTGGCCTACCCGTCCATCCCCTCGTGATTCACTTCGTAGTTGTTGTCGTCCCCCTCGCAGCGTTGGGTTTGATTGTCGCCGTGCTGAACACATCATTTCGACGTCGTTTCGCTCTCGCCCTGGTGCTTCTGCTCGCGGTGTCCGTGCCACTGTCGTTCATCGCAAAGGAATCGGGCGAGTCACTCGCTGAACGAGTGGGCATCACTGAACGCCACCAAAGCTTGGGGGACATCTTCCCCCTGTGGGTGACGGTTCTCGCAGTTGTCACAGTGGTCTGGTATCTCGTTTCCCGTCGGGATGGCTCGGACGTCTTGCGGAAGATTGCCGGCGTAGCCGTAATTGCGGTCTCCATCGGCGTTACCTCGCTGACGTTTCTCGTTGGACATTCCGGGGCCGAAGCGACGTGGGCGAAACTCATTGGCGCTCCCGTCGACCCAAACCCAACAGCAACCACGACGGACCCTGCCGCGGGAACGATTACGTCCGCCGACGTCAGCCAACACGCGCGCCCCGGCGACTGCTGGACCATCATCGACGGCTCGGTTTACGACATGACACCTTTCCTGAACCAGCACCCCGGCGGCTCTGCCGCAATCGCGGGCCTCTGTGGCGTTGATGGAACAGCGGGTTTCCGCGCACAACACGGGAGTGCCTCGGCGCCGAACGCTCAACTCGAACCCTTGAAGATCGGTGTGCTCGCTACTCCGTAGCAGAGCGACGTGGTTGTGGGAACAGCATGAATGCGTGTGAACAATGACCGTGATGCCTATGTTCCCGCTCGGGTCGGTGTTGTTCCCGTCCATGCCATTGACGTTGCGAATCTTTGAAGAGCGTTACCTGAAACTACTCGGTGATTTGATGAGTTCCGACACACCAGAGTTCGGAGTCGTCCTGGTGTCGCGTGGATCCGAAGTCGGGGGCGGGGAGCAGCGCATGACAATTGGAACCGTTGCGTCGGTCACCGAAATCGGAACCACCGACGAATTCTTGGGGCTCGAGTCCTTCGGGTCACGCCGCTTTCGCGTGAATGACTGGCTGCCTGACGACCCCTACCCCATTGCCGAAATCGACTTCATCCCCGATCTGATCTGGGAAGACAGCCTGATGCCTGCTCGCGTGCACCTCGAATCGCAGGTACGTACGTTGCTCAGCCTTGCGAGCGAATTCGGAGAGCTGGTTTTTGATGCGGACATCGAACTGAGTGACGACCCCATGAGTGCCGCCTGGCAATTGGCAGGGATTCTGCCCATCGGCGAACTCGACCGGTTCGATTTGCTCAGTTCGCAGTCCGCCGAAGAACTACTTGCCCGGGCATATTCCATTGCAACGAGCGGGATTGAGACGGTGCGGGCGATGTTGGCCAGTGGCGGCGAACCCGACGCGACGGGGAATTCATAGCGCGGGTCACAAGGCACCCGCCCGAACGTCGTCAATCGAAATCTGCTGATCAATTCATCTATAAGAGTGCACCAGCTCCTTGAGCATGGAGTTCCAGGGAGTTGGTTTGAGACCGAACGTTCGTCGGGTGGCAGAGTCATCAATGACAAATGGCGCGGTGAATTGATAGCTTCCATTATTGAGTTCGCGGATTACCGGGTTGAATAGGCCCAAGATCGTCAGAATTCCGCGGGAAACCGATCCCACCTTCACATCTGCTAATCCCAACTCTTTCGCGATGTCCATCACCACTTCGCGCTGAGTTTTGGGGGTGTTACTCGGCACGTGCCACGCCTTGCCCCATGCTTGCGGTTCGGTCGCAACTATTCTCATCAGGGTTGCAACATCGGCGGGCGCCGTCCAACTGTGAAGATGATCAATCTCGCCCAGCAATTGAACACCTTTTCCCGATTTCAACACGGGCACAACGCGATCTCCGAACCTGCTTTGCATTCCCGGCGAGATATAGTCTGAGCCGCGAACCTCGACCGC
>WLEN01000017.1 GCA_009704225.1 Actinomycetota bacterium
GAATTCCAATACGAATGTCCATGACTCAAGGCTAATAGGCGTCAGACCTCAGTTGTACAGTCGACTCAATGACAACTTTCGAACTGGACGATTCCCAGCGCGCAGCCGTCTCGGCCGCTGCGGTTGGTGGCTTGTTCCGAATTGTTGGTGCCCCCGGTTCCGGCAAGACGACGGTGGTCACAGAAATCGTCGCAGCGCTCATCGCACGTGATGGCGAATCCGCGGTTCGCATTCTCACTCCGTCTCGCCAGGCGGCGACTCGCCTTCGTGACCTTGTCGCGCTCCGGGTCAACGTTGCCACACGAGGGCCGCTCGCACGCAGCGTGTCATCGCTCGCTTTTGAAATCGTCAGTGCGGAACAGGGTCCCGGGTTCATCGCTCGGCTCATGTCCGGTGGCGACCAAGACTCCGACATCAAAACACTTCTTGACGGGGAAATCGCCGACGGCACGGATGGGTATTGGCCGGCGTCGCTCAATGCCGATGTTCGACGCCTTCGCGAATTTCGCACCCAACTTCGCGATCTGTTGTCGCGTAGTCGCGATCTCGGTCTTGTCGACGAATCGAGTGGAACTCCGTTTGCCGCACTGACAAAACTTGCGACTACGGTGGAACGCGATTCGGCAGGTCACGCTGATTCCGAAAGCCCGGCCGCGGCCTGGATCGCCGCCGCACAATTTTTCACGACGTATCGGCGACTCGTTGCGCGGTCTCGCGCCGGTCAGGTTGACCCGGCGGAATTGGTCGACCGCGCTCGTTACATTGTCGAATCGACGGCGTCAGACGCCCCGCGCATGGCACTCGTGGTCGACGATGCCCACGATCTCACTCCTTCTCAATGGCGCTTTGTGATTGCCTGGGCGAAACACCGCGGGCCGGTCATCGCCGTTGGCGACCCGGACGTCGCGACTTCGGGGTTTCGCGGCGGGCAAGTCACGTTCCTCGACGACGCCGATCTCACGTGGGGTCCAACCCACGCCCTCACGACGATTCACCGTCAAAGTGGAGTCATGCCGTCCCTTCTCGGTTCGATTGCATCGGCAATTGGGGGCGGTGTACCCGAGATTCGACGGGCATACCCCGCGATTCCTGAACCGACGGCCGCTCGGTCTCTTCCGGGATTCGAACTGCTCAGCGCAACCGCTGCGTCGCCTGCGCATGAACGCGACGTCGTGGCGCGCTACATCCGAGACGCGGTCGCTCGCGGAAACTCGTACGGCGACATCGCTGTCGTCGTGCGCAGTGGGTCGATGGCCGAATCGATGGTGACGCACCTCAATTCGATGTCAATCCCCACTTTCTCGGAAACGACGGGTTCACCACTTCGCGACCACCCCGCGGTGTGGTCGCTTCTTAACCTTGTCAGCATCGGGATAGGGCGTGAGCCGATGACCGCCAGCCTTGCGCAGGAATTACTTCTCGGACCGTTCGGTCGATTGACAACGCTAGACCTTCGTCGGTTCCGTCGAAATCTCCGCAAAGCCGAAATTGCGTCGGGCGGGAATCGGCTTGCCGATGAACTCATGCTCGAGGCACTCATGGAACGCGGCACATTCGAAACCGAAGTGAAGTTCGCCGCCCCCGGTGTTCGCTGGATTGTTGACACGCTTCGCGCACTTCGGTTAGTCGCCGGCCGCCAGATCGACGAATTATTGTGGGTCGTCTGGGCGCGAAGTGACAGAGAGACGGCATGGACCGCGGCAACGCTCCGGACCGGCCCAGCAGCCGTCAAGGCGCATGAATCACTCGACGCCGTCATGGCGTTGTTCGGAGTGGCGGCGACGTCTCTCGAAAACGTTCCGACCGAATCTGCCGACGTTTTCCTCGACCGTGTCCTCGGGCAAACGGTCCCGAACGACTCGCTCACTCCGCGAGCTACGTCAGGTTCCGTTCTTGTCTGCACACCCGCGGCTACCGTTGGTCGTGAATTTGATGTTGTCGTCGTTGCTGGACTGAACGAAGGGGTTTGGCCCAACACGCGCCCCCGAAGTGCGCTGCTCAAAGCCAACGAACTCTCATTGGTGCATGCGGGAATTGACCAACGAACGGTCGATTACCGCCGTGACGTGATTTTCGACGAGGTGCGACTTTTCCTCGTGGCCATGTCACGAGCGCGCCATCGAATCCTGGTGACCGCCATTCAATCCGAAGACGAAACCCCGAGCGGATTGTTCCGCATGGTGGCGGGCGAAAAATCTGCAGGAGACGACTTTTCTCGAGCCGTCCCCGCGCACAACTCACGCGGCGGGGTGTTCGTCCCCGAGAGCATCGACGCGAGCATCGGAGACATGGTCGGGCGTCTTCGACACCTGCTCATGTCGTCAACGGGCTCGCCGACGGAACGCTCGCGGGCCGCCGCGGCGCTCCGTGAACTCGCCGACCGAGGAGTCGCAGGAGCTCATCCCGACTCGTGGATTGGGTATCGCCAAACGACTCCAATCGAATTGTTTTCGGGGACACACGTACCCGTGTCGCCGTCGAACCTCCAAACCTTTGACGCGTCCGCGCTCGACTGGTTCGTTTCCAGCGTTGCGGGCGGCGCGTCCGGGTTGAGTGCGGCAATCGGAACCCTCGTTCATCGAGCAATCGAAGTTGCGCCCGACGGCACGCGTGATGACCTGTGGGCTGCCGTCGAGGACAAATGGAACGAAGTGAATTTCGATGCTCCGTGGCTTCGCGCGCAGTGGCTCGCGACCACGCGCTCCATGATCGACGCGTTGGCAGATTATGTTCGCGACGCGGCGCGTGAAGGTCGGCGGGTCCTCGACAGCGAAAAATTCACCACGGTCACCCTTTCGACCACTGAAAAAGGAGGACTCGACATCGTGGTGGGGGGAACAATCGACCGCGTCGAACGACTCTCGGACGGTTCGGTGTCCATCATCGATATCAAGACGGCCAAAGCGCCGGAATCCGCGAAGGGTGCCGAATCCCATCTGCAACTCAAGGCCTATCAACTCGCCTTTAGTCACAAAGCGCTAGGCGACGCCGTTGCAGAGGCGACAGCACTTCACTCAGCCGGATTGTTGTATCCCCGCGTTGCGAACGAGAATTCTCTTTACACTGTTCGGACCCAGTCTGCGATGGATGCGACGGCTCTCGATGACTTTACGAACAAGGTCATTGACTTGGGGGTGGCGATGCACTCCGAACGATTCATCGGACCCGAAACCGCACCCGAGTACTCGGGTGCCCGCGATCTCGAAACCACGTGGGTCAGAATCTCCGAGGTGAGCTCTGATGAATAGTCTCGATCCACGAATGTTAGACAAACTCCTCGGACTCGGATTCGAACCTGTTGCCGAACAAGCCGACGTTATCGGCATGAGTGCGGAGGGCATTCACCTTGTTCTCGCTGGGGCAGGAAGTGGAAAGACTGAAACGATGTCTCTGCGTGCGCTATGGCTCGTTGCGACCCACGGGATTCGACCGGAAGAAGTCCTCGGGCTGACCTTCACACGAAAAGCCGCCCGCGAACTCGCTGAACGGTTCCGACGACGCATCGCGCTCCTTCGTCATCGTCGCGCAGAGTTCGCGGCACTGGGCGTCAACATCGACCACCTTGTCGACGACGACCACGGATTTGCGACACCGACCGTGTCCACCTACAACGCGTTCGCATCCGAGATATTTGCCGAACACGCCGCCAGGATTGGGTGGGACTCGGATTCGCCGGTGATCACTGAGGCGACGGCGTACGCGATTGCCCGTGGTGTCGTCACATCGTGCACCGATACACGTCTCGGTGAGTATGACCTTTCGCTCGATGCAGTCATCGATGCGGTCATTCGACTAGCATCCGAACTGGGCGAATTCGATGTTACGAACGACTCCGAGGTCATCACCTATGCCCGCGAGGTCGCTCAACGTCGCGAACTGCCGGGCAAGACAACCGTCGAGATGGAAAAGTTCCGCGCCAAGTTGAAGGCTGTTGGTGCGCTAGAAGCCTTGCTTCCCCTTTCCCGCGAATTCATTGCAGAGAAACAGCGCCGCGGTGTCGTCGAATTCTCTGATCAGGTTACGTTTGCGCGACGAATCATCCAACAGTTTCCGAGTGTGGCGCAGTCATACCGCGACCGTTTCAAGGTTGTCATCCTTGATGAATATCAAGACACGTCGTTTTCGCAGACGAGTCTGTTCTCGGAACTCTTTGGACCCGAACGTGTCACGGCTGTCGGTGATCCGAACCAGTCGATTTACGGGTGGCGCGGTGCGAGCCCCGCGAACGTCGCGTCCTTCCACGATGACTTCCACGTGGCCGAAGGAGAGCGCACTCACCGGCCACTCGTCACTTCGTGGCGAAACGGAACGGCCATCTTGGCGGCAGCGAACGTCATTCTCGACAATCGCACCGAACAAAATCCGTTAGACGTCGATCGCTTGAACTCGTTTCCCGGCGCATCACGCTTCGACATCGAGGGAACCTTCGCTGCCAGCACCTCGACCGAAGCGGATCGATTAGCGAAATGGTTCCAACGCCACCTCGATCCAGCGAGGTCCGGCCGGAAGGCGGCCGACGCGCCGCCGACGATGGCGATGCTCATTCAAACCCGCACCCATCTCGATACCTTCCTGCGGGCGTTCGATGACAACAATGTTCCCTACCGCTTGCTAGGTGTCGCCGGCATTTTGGGGAACCCTTTCATTGCCGATCTTTACTGTGGGCTCTCGGTAGTCGCCGATCCGGGGAAAGGTGCGCGACTTGTTCGATTACTCGGCGGAGCGCGCTGGCAGGTATCGGTCAACGACCTGTGGTCGCTGCACAATCACGCCCGCAACGTAGCGAAGTCGTATACGTCACACGACCAACGTGCCCGACTTGGCAGTTCGCTCGTGGAGGATGAATCGGACTCACTCGTGGACGCACTTGATTCCTTGCGGTACACCGAGCGCGATGCCGTCGAGACGGACAATTCCTACGACAAACGCGTGTCCTTCAGCGACGAGGGCTGGGAACGCCTGGTCCACGCCTCACAGTTCTTTCACGACTTGCGTTCCCAGGTTGATGTGTCTATCCCCGATATGGTCAACCTCACCGCCACCGCTCTCCAACTCGATGTCGAAGGGGCCGCGTCACTTCACCACTCACCGGCCGCGTATCGCGAGGCCTTCGACGACCTCGTCCACTCGTACCTTGCCATTCCGTCCGAACATTCGCTGCGTGGTTTTGTTGCGTGGCTTTCCGAGGTGGAAAAACGCGAACGGATGACCCCCCGAACCGACGAACCCGAACCAGGAGTCGTCCAAGTCCTCACCGTTCATTCCTCCAAGGGGCTCGAGTGGGACGTTGTCGCTTTACCTCGTTGGACACAACCGCCCATTCCCGCAAATGGAAGTCTTCGTGGCGACAAGTCCAAGGCGGCGAACGAGATGGGCTGGTTGCAACTGGGTGCGCTACCCCGAAAATTCCGAAGTGACCGCAAGTATTTGCCCGAATTCACCTGGGAAACGGCCGCCACCATCGACGACCTTTTTCTTGAGTCCGAGGCCTACACCCGTCGACTCAAGACCATGTTGATTCTTCCCGAAGAGCGTCGACTGATGTACGTCGGAGTTACTCGCGCACGACACCACCTGTGGATCTCGGGTGCTCATTTCGAGGGCAAGGGCAAGACGGCAAAGATTCCCAGCACGTATTGGGAGGAACTTCACGCGGCCGGACTCTTGGAAAAGACGATCATCGATCCGGTACCAGAATCCAACCCTGATGGCGACGGTATCGCGGTCGAGTGGCCGCCTCGCGACCCACTCGGACGAGCGAGGCATCGCGATGCGTATGACGCCGCTGCTCGGGAAATCGAAACCTCGACGGGTTCTGTCGATCCAGTCGATTCCCGCGCCATCGAGCAACTCCTCGCGCACGAAACGCTAGGGGCGGCGGACATTCCCGTGCGCATCCCCGCGTCGCGTTACGCCGAATGGTCAATGGATCTTGCCAAGGTTCGTGAAGGCAATCGGCGTCCCGTCCCGACACGCCCATATCGCGCAGCACGTTTGGGAACCGAAGTGCACCTTTGGATCGAACGTGGTGGTGTTGACGATGATTTCGTTGATGGTTGGGACCAAGCGAACGACCTTCCTGATTCCGACGACGGAATGCGTAAATTGAAAGACTCCTTCCTCGCGTCGAAGTGGCCCGGACTCAAGCCCGAACACACCGAGCTAGAGATCCTTCTTCCCCAGGGCAAACACATCGTGGTTTGCAAGATTGACGCCGTGTACCGCATCGATGGTCGATGGGTTGTCGTCGACTGGAAGACCGGAGCGAAACCCTCGGAATCGGAAAAAGACGCCAAGGCGATGCAGTTGGTGTTGTACCGGCGTGCGCTGGCAGCGCTGCTCTCAATCGACGTGACCGAAGTCGATGCGGTCCTCTATTACATCGCTCATGACTGGGAGTGGACGGTGGAGCCCGAACGTTTAGCGCGTCTCGAGGCGCTTCCGCCCATCGACTAGTTAAAGCGGTTCGGGTGTCGGTTCGTCTCGCGTTGTTGCTGTTCGGTTTTCTCCGAACACCATTGTCGTCGGCAATTTCGGCGGAGCGCCGAGATCGGTTGCGGGATTGTCCGTCACCGCGGCGAGGAGGGCGTTCAGCATGGCAACCGCATCCGTAACGATTCCGTCGTCATTCGAATCAGCGCCGTGAATGAGCCAGCGAGCGACATCTAATTCCGAGGCAAAGCGAGCGCGGTGTGCGAGGCGCCTGTCGTTCGTTGGCCGTTCGGTCGAATAAAGGTTCATGAATTCCACAGCATCCTCGGCGCCGAAGCGGGCGAACACTCGCAACAGGTCGTCGGCGGGGTCCGCAACTCGAGCCCCCGCCCAATTGATCACGCCCGACACTGCTGCCCCGTCCATCAGAATTGCATCGAAGTCCAGATTGCCGTGGGTGATTGTCGGTGTGAACTGCCACATGCCGGCGTCCTCGATGGCCGCGTCCCAGCGATCGAGGAGCGGGCTCGGGACCTTGGTCGTCTGATGGGCGCGGTCAATGATTCCGGCTGCGTCGCGCAAGCTATCCAGCGATGTCGTCGCGGGGATCACGTTTCGCGTGACGATTGAGGCTGGCAGGTTATGGATTGCCGCGATTGCCGACGCAAGTGATGGGATTGCGACGCGGGCATCCTTGAGGCTCGACAATGGAGTTCCGCTGATTTCCTCGGTGACAACAATCCGCCGTTTGTCATGCGAACCCGCTGCGAGAGTGTGGGGGACACCGAACGGCAACCGTTCCCGCACCCCTGCCCCGAGGAGTTGCCCAACACGGTGCTCTGCATTCTGTACATCCGCTGCGGGCGCTGTGAGTGGAGACGAAATCGAAATGACGCGATTGTCTGAGGTACGGCACGTGACACGATCAAAGTCAGCAGTAGACGAGTCCCGGTAGCCGTCGATTTCGAGGGACGGAATCTCTGCAACCGCCCACGCGGTTAGCATGATGGGGGACAATGCCATATCCGTACTTTAAGCCGAACCCGCGCCCGTTCGGGTTTGCCACGCGAGAGGAAGACGATGAGCGCACTCATTGAATCTCTCGACGAGAATCAACGCAAAGTCGCGCTCGCGCTCGTTGGCCCAGTGCGAGTACTCGCCGGTGCTGGTTCTGGCAAAACTCGAGCGATCACTCATCGAATCGCGTATGGCGTCGAGACCGGCGTCTATAGCGCGGAAAAGGTCCTTGCGTTGTCATTCACCGTCAAGGCTGCCGGTGAAATGCGCAGCCGACTGAGCGAACTGGGCGTTGAGGGTGTTGCGTGTCGCACCTTCCACTCCGCGGCAATGCGGCAATTGGCGCATTTCTGGCCCGACCTCATCGGCGGAGATTTGCCGAAAGTCCTGCATTCCAAAGCGGCGACGCTTAAGCGCGCGGCAGCTCAATTGAACATTCGCGCGACGGACGAACTGTTGCGCGGAATCGCGGCAGAGATTGAATGGCGAAAGGTTCGACTGTTGTCGATGGAGGACTATGAAGCGGCACTGCCTAATCGACCACTTCCCGGCGGATTGTCGGTGGATTCCACCCTGGCGCTCGTGCAGAAATACGAGGACCTTAAGGACGATCAGCGCAATTTGGACTTCGAAGACACGCTCATCGCAACGCTGGGAATGCTGAATTCCGAGAAATGGGTCGCCGACCGCGTTCACGAACAGTTCCGATTCTTCGTCATCGACGAGTACCAGGATGTTTCACCCGTTCAACGCGCGCTGTTGGATGCGTGGCGGGGTAGTCACTCGGAGGTATGTGTCGTGGGTGATCCCAACCAGACCGTGTTCGGATTTGCGGGCGCGTCGGACGAGCACCTCGTCAGGTTTGAATCGGAATTTCCCGGCGCAACAACGGTCGAACTTGACCGCAACTATCGGTCCACCCCCGAAATCGTGCGACTAGCCAATTCGACGGTTCCGAATTCACCGTTGGAACTTGTATCGATGCGGGAATCCGGGCCAATGCCCGGCGTCATCGGGTCGGCGACGGACGAAGACGAGGCGCGTGCCATCGGTAAGGCCATTCGCGCCGCAATCGAGTCGGGCACCGACCCGGCAGACATCGCGGTGCTGTACCGCATTAACGTCCAGTCGCTGGTGTTAGAGCAGATTCTCGGCGAAATGAGCATCCCGTTTCGAGTTCGCGGCGGACGGTTCTTCGATGAGCCCGTCGTCACGCAGGCTCTTGTCTTGGTTCGGGGACGCCTTCAAACTGATCCCGCTGCGAGCGCGCGGGACACAATGGCCCTCATTTTGCGCGAAAACTTGGGATGGTTGTCGAAACCGCCAGCGAATCCTGTTGATCGGCACGCGTGGAACATCATGTCGGCGCTCGCCCAGATTGCCGAAAATCTGCCCGAGACGGCGACCGTGATTGATCTGGCGGCAGAGCTGAAACATCGGACCGATAACGAGATGGAACCTGCGGTATCCGCGGTCACCCTGTCGACGACTCACAATGCAAAGGGACTTGAATGGGACACCGTCTTTGTCATTGGCATGAGCGAAGGACTGTTTCCGTTGTCCTACTCAATGGGTGATGGGCCGATGCAGGAGGAGCGTCGCCTTGCGTACGTTGCCTTCACGCGGGCGGGACGATCGCTCACGCTGAGTTGGGCTGAACGGCAGAAGACGTCTGGTCCGCTGCGAACGCGCAGTCGGTTCATTCCGGAACATCTGGGATAGCGCGACAACCGCAATTCGGGTGCAAATCATGCGGTGACACCTCGCGACTAAACGTCACACCGTCGACACGAACCGAATATCCGCCGCCCATTGGATACATACTCAATGATTCGGCGGCTGCGTGGATTGCAAGATCGATGGAATCGGCGGCCGCTGTCCGCCGCCACATTTGCGGAGCGACCGCAGACCACGACGGATCCCCGTCAATGTGGGCCAATTCAACACACCGGATGCATGCGGTCTTTCCGGGAATCACCACGGGTCCGACCCGGACGCTCGATTCGCCAAACACGATCGCGCAGTGGGCAATGTCCCGGCCGAGCCACGGCTGGACGTCGATAGGGGAAACGACGAAATGACTGATGAGCAGAACAAAGTCGACGTCCACTGCCGTGATGTCCGCACTGGACGCGGCGACAACCGTTGATCGAGTCGACCCGACCCAGGTTCGCGCGATGGTGTCGGTTGCTGGCGCGACTCCCACCACGGCCAGCCGGGGCAAAGTGGCCCGGGGTGTTCGATGAAATACATCACCGCAGGAATCAATGAGGGATCGGGCTGTGTGTTCACCTCCGACAATTGACGAAAGGCGCGCCAAACTCGTTCCCCGCACCAGTTCGGCGACCCCTCGAGCGTCGGAAAGATTAAGTGGACCGAGTCGCGCGTATTCCGGGTCGAGGCCCACCTGCACAGTTTCCGAGTCGCGCCAGACGACCGGAATCGAAGGATCGATGCGAATGAACACGGTGGCATGCTCCCACACGACACCTCACGGCGTCAGTTGCCGTCCACAGTTCCGTCCTCATCGATCAGTCGACGGATTGCATCGTCCATGGCGTCTGGTGGGGCAACATGGCCCGATAGTCGCGAAATCAGAGCAGCGGGGTCGTCAATGTCATCGCTCGTTGGCATGACATCCGGGTGAGCCCAAACGCTGTCCCGTTCTTCCGCGGAAACGGCCGCATCCAGTGCGCGCCACATCGACGCCGCTTCCCGCAACCGTCGAGGGCGGGCATCGATTCCGATGAGACCAGCGAGAGCTTTTTCGCCCGGTCGTCCGACGGCGCGATTCCGGATAACCATTTCGGCGATTGCATGTCGACTCGGTAGACGGTGGGCTGCGTTGTCGGCGACAACGTCGACCCACCCTTCGATTAGTGCAAGCAGAGTTTCGATTCGGGTGAGCGCGATGACCTGGTCATCCGTTTTGGGCGGAATCAACGATCCGTCGCTGACGAGGCGTCGGAGTGCTTCGGCGTCTGACAAATCAATGTCGCTCATCGCAGCGCGCATGCTCTCGGCATTGATCGAAATTCCATTCGCGTAATCGGTGATGCTGGCGACGAGTCCTAACTTGAGCCACTTTGAGTGCTTGAACAGTCGGGCGTGGGCAATCTCGCGGATGGC
>WLEN01000018.1 GCA_009704225.1 Actinomycetota bacterium
CCGTTCGGTCAGTGCAACGTAATTGTCGTAGGCGGCTGCCCGATCGTTGAGCAGGCGCCGAAAGTCGTCCGCAATCGCGCAGTGAACGACCGCGTCCACGCCGTCAAGTGCGTGTGAAATCGATTCGTCGGACGAATAGTCAACGTCGACCAGAGGCCACGACGCGTTATAGCCTGACCCGTTTCGGGTAAGTCCGACAACCGAGTGCCCCAGCAGCATCAGGGACTCGGCGATGTTGCTGCCGACGAATCCGGTCGAGCCAGTTATCGCAATGCGTGCCATGGGATCTCCCTCGGGTTAGAGCGTATCTATATTGTAGATTTGTCCTAACAAAAGAAAGGGACTCTGTGAGCGATCTCAATATCGGACTCATCGGTTCGGGCCGAATCGGCCAGGTTCACGCGGGCAGTATCGACGACACCAAGGGAGCTAACCTCGCCTGGATTTGTGACCCGTTCATTGACGGTGCGACGGCGCTCGCGGCAGAATTCGGCGGGAAGGTCACGGCCGACCCCGAGGACGTCTTTAATTCGGGCGAGGTCGACGTCATCGTCGTCGCATCGCCAACACCTACGCACCTCGACATGATTGACCGCGCGATTGACGCTGGAATTCACGTCCTGTGCGAAAAGCCCATCGACCTCGACATCGCCAAGGTCGAAGAACTCCGCGACAAGGCAAACGCGGCGAACGTGCACATCGCTATCGGGTTCAACCGTCGTTTTGACCCTCAATTCGAGTCGATACAGAAGCGCGTCGCGGCTGGCGAAGCGGGAAAGCTCGAACAGCTCGTAATTTTGTCGCGTGATCCCGGCCCCGCTCCGCGTGCCTACATCGCGGTGTCAGGAGGAATTTTCCGTGACATGACAATCCACGACTTCGACATGGCGCGTTACTTTGTGCCCGACATCGTCGACGTGTATGCGGCCGGAACGAACGTCTTCAGTGACGACATCAAAGCCGAGAACGACTACGACTCGGTGTCGGTCACGATGCGAGGTCGGGGCGGCGAAATCATCGTCATCGTCAATTCGCGTCACTCGGCATACGGATACGACCAGCGCCTCGAGGCGTTCGGTGACAAGGCGATGTTTCACGCCCACAACGTTTCGCCGACGACGGTTCAGAAATACGACGCCACTGGAACAGGACAGGCCGAGCCGTTCATCGATGCTTTCCTTGTTCGATACGCGGTGTCGTATCGACGCGAACTCGCGCTGTTCCTCGAGGGGATTCGCGATGGGAAGAACTACAACCCGACGTTCGACGACGGCCGTGCCGCGTTGATCCTCGCAGACGCCGCCACGGAATCGGCGCGAACGGGTAAGTCAGTGTCAGTCGACGGCAAGCTCTGACAGCTAATTTAATGTGCGAACGGCCCGAGGAAACCCTCGGGCCGTTCGTCGTTGGTCGCTATTCGCCCAATAGGGAACGTAAATAGGTGACGCTCGCTCGTGCGTCGATGATGGGACCTTCACCCTCTTCTGGCTCGGCGGTGACAACATAGTCCTGCTCGAGCACGTACCAGCCGGTGAATCCCGCCGCCTCGAGAGAACGCACGATTGCCGCGACGTCGACGTCACCCTGGCCGAGCGGTACATACATTCCGGCGGCGACGCCCTCGTAATATGTCCACTCGCCGGATTTCACTTTGTTCGCTAGCGCGAGGTTGACATCTTTTGCGTGCACGTGCTTGACGCGGTCCCCGTGATCGCGCGCAAACGTGACCGGGTCGGCTCCGCCGATGAGCATGTGGCCGGTATCCAGGCAGAAGCCAATCGATGTCCCGGCGAGAACGCGTGCGACGTCGTCTGCCGATTCGATGATTGTTCCCATGTGGGGGTGAATGACCGCGAGAATTCCATATTCGGCGGCAAGTGCCGCAAGTTCGGTGAGGTTGGTAAACAGCGTCTGCCATTGAGCGTCACTGAGCACTGGGCGGTTGTCATAGCCTTCGCTGCCGGTGCTCGCGGCGAGAACCATCGCCTCGGCGCCAGCGGCTTTGAACACTTCGAGCTCAGCGCGAATTTCCGGTTTCGGGTCGTGGGTTGCGTCGTGAAGGACGACGGGCACGAAGCCACCAACGGCGGAAAGACCGTGTTCACGAAGGGTCGCAACACGACCCGCGGCCTCGACCGGCAGGAATCCCAACGGACCAAATTCGCAGGCGCTGTAGCCGAGCTCCGTCATCTCGCGGAGCACGCGGTCTTGACTCATTTGGTGGCCCCAACCGGGAACTTCGATGACACCCCACGAAATTGGTGCTCCAGCAATCTTTGCGCTCATGGCGGGTGTTTTCCTTTCGGTGGTTCGACAACGATGTCGAAACCTGCGACTCGAAATCAATTTCGTAAAATTGCCAAATTGAATTATACAACTGTCGTTTGATATGACATAGTTAACGTTGTCGTGCATCGCCCTAGGTGCACGAAGGACAATTAAACACTCAAGGAAGAGAGGCTTCAATGTCCTGGAAGAAATTCGCGGCACTCGCCGCAGTATCATCGCTCGCACTCGCGGGCTGTGCAGCGACCGGTGGCGACACCGCACCCGCTGCTGGTGGTGACAACGCTGACATCAAGATCTGTGTCTACACGCACGGTGACGGTGGAACGTTCTGGTCGGTTGCTCAGGCTGGTGCCGAAGCTGCTGCTGCAGACCTCGGTGTCACTCTTGACTACCAAGGATCGACGAACGACTCGGCAAAGCAGGCTTCGACCATCGAAGCCGGCGTTTCGGGTGGTTGCTCGGGTATCGCAGCTTCGGCTCCCGATGCTGACGCCATCAAGGACGCAATGCTTGCAGCACACGACGCTGGAATCCCCACCGTCACGATGAACTCCGGTTCGTCGGTGTTCCGCGACCTCGGTGCGTTCACGCACGTTGGTCAGGACGAAATCGTTGCTGGACGCGAAGCTGGACTTCGCTTCAACGACCTCGGCGCAACCAAGATTCTCTGCCCCATTCAGGAAGCAGCGAACTCGGGTCTGACCGACCGTTGCCAGGGTGCTCGTGAGACCTTCTCGGGTGAAGTCATTGACTTCAACATCGACGGTGGACTCGCTGACCTCGCTGGTTCGGCTACCAAGATCCAGGCTGCACTCGAGGCCGACCCGGCCATCGATGCAATCTTCGCGCTCAACGCAGACATCGCAACCGGTGCAGCTCTCGTTGCTTCGGAAGCCACTGGTCGCAACGCGATCATTGGTACCGTCGACATGTCGGCTGACGCACTCACCGCAATCAAGGACGGAAAGATGGCCTTCGCCGTAGACCAGCAGCAGTACGCTCAGGGCTACATGTCGGTCGTTCTCTTGTTCCTCAACATCACCAACGCTCACGAGCTCGGTGGTGGACTCCCCATCTACACCGGTCCTGGTTTCGTTACCGCGGACAACGTAGACAAGGTCATGGAACTGGTCGCGGCAGGTACGCGCTAGTCTCTAGCACTACACAAGCGGGCGGCTGGCGCAGGGAAACCGGCGCCAGCCGCTCTCCTTTATTCTTAGAACCATCTCAAGAGAAAGGTGGAGTCAACGATGACCGCCGTAAAAGCAGATGAACGCATTCAACGCGTCTCTCTAATCACCAAAGCACTTCGTCGCCCCGAACTGGGTGCCCTCATCGGAGCGCTTGTCATTTTTATCGTCTTTGCCCTCGTGGACACGACGGGACAGTTCGCACAACTTCAAGGTGCGGCGGGTTGGACCAAGTTCGCCGCCCCGATTGGGATTGTCTCCATTTTTGTCGCTCTTCTCATGATCGCTGGAGAGTTCGACCTTTCGTCCGGTGTCATGGTCGGTTCTGCAGGACTTCTCTTGGGAAATCTCATCAGCGAGGCTCACATGGGTGTGTGGCCAGCAATCCTCACAACTCTCGTGTTCGCGGCATTCGTCGGACTCGCCAACGGATATCTGGTAATCAAGACAGGATTACCGTCATTCATCGTCACGCTCGCGACCTTCTTCGTTCTCAAGGGCATGAACCTCGCGGTCACGAAGCTCATCACGGGTACCGTTCGCGTCGATGGCGTAGACACCGGGGAGGGCTTCGATACAGCCCGCAGTTGGTTTGCAACGAAAATCGAGTTCGGCGGAGCATCCTTCCAGGTCTCGGTGATTTGGTGGATTGGCTTCACCATTTTTGCAACATGGCTGTTGACCCGAACCACCTTCGGAAACTGGATTTTCGCTTCCGGTGGCGACGCCAACGCGGCGCGTAACGCCGGCGTCCCCGTTGCTCGAACCAAGATCACACTCTTCGTTTTGACTTCTGTCGCGGCCGCTCTTGTCGGCTGCATGACTCTTCTCGAACTGCGCGGCATGCAGGCGGGACAGGGAATCGGTCAAGAGTTCTACTACATCATCGCGGCAGCGGTCGGTGGGACGCTACTCACCGGTGGTGCGGGTTCGGCAATCGGCGCATCGATCGGTGCGGTCATCATGGGATTCGCCGCCATCGGTATCCCTTACGCTCTGTGGGATCAGGACTGGGTATCGACCTTCCTCGGCGTCATTCTTTTCCTTGCAGTTTTGGTTAACACCTGGCTGTCGAAGCAGGCGAAGGGAGCCCGCAAATGAACGCCAAGAAATCCGCTGATCCAGTACTCGAACTCAAGGGTGTCGGAAAGTCGTTCGGAAACGTAGTCGCACTTCGTGACGTAGACATCGCGGTGTACCCGGGGCAGGTCACCTGTGTGCTCGGTGACAACGGCGCGGGGAAATCCACGCTCATCAAGATCCTGTCGGGAGTGCACAAGGCAAGCGAGGGTGAATTCCTGATCTCGGGGCAAAAGACCGAGTTCAATTCGCCGCGTGAAGCCATGGCCAAGGGAATCGCGACGGTGTTCCAGGACCTCGCCACGGTTCCGTTGATGTCGGTGTGGCGAAACTTCTTCCTCGGCAACGAACCAAAGAAGTGGTGGAAGCCACTGGGAATTCTGGACACGAAGTTCGCGAAAGAAACCGCGAAGGCCGAACTCCTCAACATGGGAATCGATCTTCGCGACACAAATCAGGCAATCGGTACCCTCTCGGGTGGTGAGCGTCAGGCGGTTGCGATTGCTCGAGCGGTGTACTTCGGCGCCAACGTTCTGATTCTCGACGAACCGACGAGCGCCCTTGGTGTTCGCCAGTCGGGAATCGTGCTCAAGTACATCCTGGCTGCGCGTGAACGTGGAGTCGCGGTTATTTTCATCACCCACAACCCGCACCACGCTTTCCTTGTCGGAGACCACTTCTACCTGCTCAACCGTGGTCGCATGACCGCGTCGTTCGTGCGCGAGAAGGTCCAGCTGGACGAATTGATTCAGGCGATGGCGGGTGGAGCCGAGCTCGACACGCTGACCCACGAAATCAGCGTTATCCGCCAGGACTAGCGACAAACTCAGCAAGGCGGCGTGGGGAAACTCACGTCGCTTTCTGGTTTAACAGCTATTTCTCGACCAGGGTGACTTCGAACGAATACAGGTCGGGCCGATAATAGTGAGAGCCGTATTCGATACCCACCCCCGAGTTGTCGAAGGCCGCGCGCTCCATCGTCAGTAGCGCCGTGCCGCGATCGATATCGAGGTGTCCCGCTTCCGCCGTGTTAGCGGTGCGTGCTCCGATTTTTTGTTTGGCGACCCGGATGGTGACCCCACGGCCTCGAAGGATTTCGTAAAGTCCAAGCACGGATAGTTCGTTTTCGGAGATATCGAGGAAGTGTTCGGGCAACCAGTTCTCAAGTACCGCGACGGGCACACCGTTGGCGATACGAAGACGGCGGATATGCAACACCGGTGAGCCGAGTGGAACGCCGAGACGATCAGCCACCGTGTCATTCGCCTTGTCTGCAGAGTAAAACAAAAGTTGCGTCGTGGGCTTCTGTTCACCCTTCGTGAGGTCGTCAAACAGGGAGGTCAACTCGACGCCGCGGGTGACCCGCCCGTGAACGACTTGGGTTCCGACGCCACGACGTCGAACCAGCAGTCCCTTGTCGACGAGGTCTTGAATTGCACGACGGATTGTCGGACGGCTGAGGTTGAGGCGTTCACCGAGAGCGACTTCGTTTTCGAGTCGAGCACCTGCAGGAATCGCACCCTCCATGATTGCCTTTTCGATCCGCTGCTCCACTTGGTAGTACAGCGGAATTGGGCCGGAGCGATCGAGGTCGGTAAAGAGGGTTGCCATGATGTTGTCGCTCATGCCTCACCTTTCCGAACGCAAACAAAAGTGCCGTGCTGTCATATTGTACGAACAAATAGACAAACCTCGCATTTGTAACGCTACGCTGGCGAGATGCGCGCTGCCCGGTTGTACGTTCCCGTTGTGCTCGCGGTCGCATTTTGGGCTACTAATTTTGCCTTCTCTCCCGTGGTTTTGGAGTCCATCGGACCCATTCAATTGACCGGAGTGCGATGGTTCATCTCGCTCGTCGCCCTCGTGCCGCTCGCCATGATTATGGAGAAGGTGACAAGGGCCGTCATTGTTGCCGAGTGGAAGACCCACGTTGTTCAGGCTCTGCTGGGCTATGTCGGGTACACCCTGCTTTTGTATTACGCCCTCGGCGTTACCTCGCCCGTTAGCGCCGCAGTTCTGGTGTCACTGAACCCGGCGACCATCGCCATTGCGGCACGCTTCGTTCTCCATGAAAACTTGTCAACCCGAACGGTCGTCGGAATCGTCATCTCGTTTGTTGGGGCCGTCGTCGTCGTGCTGGGTTCAGGAGTCGCCGGGGAGTTCACGGTCTCATACGGTGACGTGTTGCTGTTGCTCGCCACCGTGTTGTGGACCGCCTACTCGATGGTGTCGCCCCGAATCACAACACCACCGATCACGGCGACGGCCGTCCAAGCGGGAATTTCGGGGATCATCATGATTCCTGTCATGGCCATCGACATTGCCCTTGGCAACGGTGCGTGGCTGAGCCTCGATGGCTTCGATTGGCTCGGCATTGCGTGGATCGGCTTCATCCCCTCGGCCGGCGCGTACTTCCTGTGGAACATCTCGTCCAGCCTGATCGGACCGACACGAACTGGCGCTTTCCTCAACTTGATTCCGGTCTTCACCGCTCTTCTCGTCGTCTTGTTTGGCGGTTCGGTCACTCTGACCCAACTCGCGGGCGGTGCGCTCGTACTGCTCGGCGTGACCTATGCAAATCGGACGGCGCGAACCGTCAGCTGAGCCTCACCTAGACTTGCCGAATGGCTCTTTCCATCGGTATCGTCGGACTCCCCAATGTGGGTAAATCCACACTGTTCAATGCGCTCACGCGTAACAACGTTCTCGCAGCGAACTATCCGTTCGCTACGATCGAGCCGAATGTGGGAATCGTCAACCTGCCCGACCCGCGGCTTGACGTCCTTGCAACGATTTTCGGGAGTGAACGAATTCTTCCCGCGCCGGTGTCGTTCGTCGATATCGCCGGAATCGTCAAGGGTGCATCAGAGGGAGAAGGGCTGGGGAACCAGTTCCTCGCCAATATTCGTGAGTCGGATGCAATCGCCCAGGTGGTGCGCGGTTTCGCGGACAACGATGTCGTCCACGTTGCGGGCAAAGTCGACCCCAAGGACGATCTCGAAACCATCAATACCGAATTGATTCTTGCCGACCTGCAGACGCTCGAGAAGGCGATTCCGCGATATGAAAAAGAGGTCAAGGGCAAGAAAATGGAGCCCGATGTCCTCGCCGCTGCCGTCGAGGCGCAGAAGATTCTTGACGCCGGACAGACCCTGGCGCACGCGAAGTTCGATGCCAGTCCGATTCGGGAACTCGGATTACTCACCGCTAAGCCGATTCTGTACATCTTCAATGTCGACGAAGAGGTGTTGACCCACGACGAACAAAAGGATGCCCTCGCTGCACTCGTTGCTCCGGCCAAGGCCGTTTTCCTCGATGCCAAGGTCGAGAGTGAGCTCATCGACCTCGACCCGGCCGACGCCCGTGAACTGTTGTCGTCGATGGGGCAGGCCGAGAGCGGCCTTGACCAACTCGCGCGAATTGGCTTCGACACACTTGGCCTACAGACCTATTTGACCGCTGGACCGAAAGAGGCGCGCGCCTGGACTATCGGTAAGGGGTGGAAAGCTCCGCAGGCCGCCGGTGTCATCCACACCGATTTCGAAAAGGGATTCATCAAGGCCGAGGTTGTGGGTTACGCGGACCTGGTCGAATGCGGATCAGTCGCGGAAGCCCGCGCCAAGGGCAAGGCTCGGATTGAGGGCAAGGACTATGTCATGAACGATGGTGACGTCGTCGAGTTCCGGTTCAATGTCTGAGTTCTTGTATTCGGTCGAACGAGAGTTCGCGGCACCCATCGACACTATGTGGGACGCGTGGACGAACGCTGCGGCGTTGGAACAGTGGTATTCGCCGACTGCTCTGAGTGTCCTGCCAGAGTCCGCCGTGTCCGAACCACACGTCGGGGGCTGGTGGACCGTCGGTGTTGACGTTCCCGACAACGGTTTTGTTGCCTACTTTTTCGGCAAGTACACCGAGGTCACGGAAAACGTGCGACTCGTCCACACCCTTTTTTACACTCAGGATGCGGCGGCGTTCGCAGCTCGGGACGTGTCGGGCGAACATCACCGCATTAACATCGACTTTGAATCTCGAGGAGACTCCACCTGGGTGAAATTCGCACAATTCGGGGAACTCCCCGAGGGGCAGGCCGAAATGGCCCAAGCCGGCATGGAGTCATATTTTGACAACCTTGAGGCGTTCCTGACACGTTAGTCGCGGGCCAAACCCTCTAGGCTGTGCTCATGGAAATCAATTGGCTTGCCGTTGTTGTCGCATCACTGTCCTCATTCGTCATCGGTGCAGTGTGGTTTGGCCCAAAGACGTTCTACCCAGTCTGGATGACCGCGATGGGCCGAAAGATTCCGACCGAACGTGTCGAGATGTCGACAGGATCGACGGTCCTCATGTTCGGCGGAACCTATGTCGGTGCCTTTATCCAGGTTTCGACACTCGCGGTTGTCGTCTCGCTTGCGCGAACCGTTGACCCGACGATTGGGGCGCTCGGTGGCGCGGCCATCGGTGCGCTTCTCGGTTTTGGAATCGGTGCCGCTGCCTCGTTCAGCCACCGCCAATTTGCGCAGCAGAACCACAACCAGTTTCACGCCGTGTGGGTGTGGCTAATCGAGGTTGGGCAGGACATCGTGTGTCTCACGGTGGCGGGTCTCATCATCGGCGCGTGGGTCTGATGCCTCGAAAGGCTCTCGTCGCACTGGTAACCGTCGGGTTCCTGCCCGGCCTGTTGCTCGCCGGATGTGCGAGCTCGTCGCCGACCGGAACACCCTCGGATTCGCAGGAACCAACCTCTTCGCCGACATCGACGACCATCGCCGAGCCTGTGGATGTCACGGAGGCGTTCCGCGAAATTGCTTACGCCAGTTGCGACAAAGCGAATGCCGAAGGTGTGGTCGAAAGTGGCTGGGACGGTGACCCCAACCAGAAGACCATCCTTGTGCCGGACTCAGAGGCGTATCAGGACTTTAGCGCCGTTTTCGTCGGCGAGAACGGGGTTCTCGCGCTGATCTGGGAGACCGACAGTTTTGCCTCCTGTAACGCGTCGAATGTCTACTCGCTGGCGGAAGAAGCAGGCCAAGAAGCCGCCATTGACCTCACATTCAATGAGGCGGACGGGACGTATCAAACGATCCTGGACCAAGCGCCTGACCAAGAAGCCCCCTTTGTCGCCACATACACTGTCTCGAACGGGCTGATTGTGCAGCAACACATCGACGCCGACTGGGGCGAGGCCACCATCGAGATTACCTACGGGATGCCGTCTGACGACGACATCGCGTTCCTGCGGACGGCGGTAGACGAATTTCTCGCCGAAAACGGGTAGTAAAGTTTCCTATTTCGGAGGTCTAGGAAAGCCATGAGTGCTGCCGATATCGACGCCTACCTTGCCGCTGTTCCCGAACCGAAAAAGTCGACGTTGGAAGAGATGCGTCGCCGAATCCTTGCAATCGTCCCGGACGCAGAACAAAAAATTTCCTACCAAATGCCGGCCTTCGCGGTGGGCGGAAAAGTGGTGGCGGGGTTCGCCGCGTTCAAAAACCACCTTGCGTTTCTTCCCCACAGCGGCCGGGTGTTGAGTCAACTCGATCGCGAGTTGGAGGGTTTTGTACGGACGCTCAGTTCGTTGCATTTCGCGATTGATCAGCCGTTATCAGAGGAACTCATCGCCACGCTAATTGAGGCGAAAATGCGTGTTCTCGAGAGCGACGGAAACTGGAAACGTCCCGAATAGGGTGGGTGGCGAGTTGTCCACAGAGTCGTGTTGTGAGGCTGTCACGTTGCACATTCGTGATGTTATTGGCCCTAGGAGCGGGGCTTTCATGGAGCGTGGAGTCCCGCTCCTTCCCGATTGGTAGGGTGAACCCATGACAAAAACGGTTAGC